>JAKVCH010000027.1 GCA_022447485.1 Polyangiaceae bacterium
CGATCTGCTGAAGCAGTATTGCGCGATCGCTCGCTGCCGTTTGAGTTGCTTCACTCCGTACGAACATCTCGGGAGCAGATTTATGGCGCCCAATTCTCACAAAGTCAGTCTGAACACCTAATTTATCCAAGAGTCCTTTCAGATAAAAACTTTGGGTTTTCAGGCCAGCGTAACGAATACCGCCGGCAGGGTTAATCAACACCTTATTGGCCGATGAGCAGAGGTACATGCTGCTGCCATCGGCGCTTTCCAGGCTGCAGACAACCTGCTTGCCCCGTGAGCGGAGTAATTCAATCGCGTCCTGCAGTTCTTGTAGGTGAGCCAAGGAATTTGCGGGAGCCGCCCGCAATTCAAGCAGTACAGCCCGAAGGTTGCGGTCGACATTTGCCATTTCCCACAGGCTTCGGAGGAGTTGAGTATGCTCCCGATTCGAAGGTGTACGCTCGAGGCGGATGGTCAGAGCATAGGGCACATTTTCTGCGCCATCAGGCTCTCGGAAACCACGAATAGCAACTTCGCCGGTTAAGTCTTGGTAGACCTCTTGATCGGAACCAAGACTTGTACCGTAGCGGGTGCCAAGACTTAATTGGGCAGAGCTCACGCGCGAATTAATATCGACAACTAAGGCCGTGGAAGCTGTCCAGCTCGAGGCGCCAGCGTTTTCGCCAGGATCGATCCAGGTCACATCGCCACGGACTCGACCGAAGTAAGGGACGGCGAAAGAAGCCGTGGCCCGGGGCATCCAGTAACCCGTAGGGGCATCAACGTAATTGCCTTCGAGTCCAATTTCGAATGCAGAGGTGCCCGTTGGCCGAATCACCGTGCCAAAAGCGTAATTGCGATCAAGAGCGATACCTAATTCGTTGAGAGGACGATTGACTCGCTCTGCAATAAAGCTCACTCCGAAATAATCCATTGGATGGGTTGTCCAGCCAAGGTTCCAGGCATCCCAACCGTCGTAGAGAGCGTTTTTGGAATAGGAATGCTGGTAGGAAACACCAATGGAACTCACCTCGTTCCCGAGAGACATACCCCAGGTCAGCCATTGGTACTTAAATTCGTCTCCCGCCATTTGGTTGGCGGCGCGAGCAGGAGGGTTCACCATATCATAACGAAGACCCATCGCGATTGGAATGAAGCCAAAGGGCAGGGCTACGGCTGCTGAATTTCCTCGAGCAGGGATTTCGACATCTTCGTTTAGGTATTGTCCTGTCCAACGTAATTCTGGACCAGGTAGAAGGGCTAAGTTCGCGGGGTTTTGGACCAGGGTAGTTGAGTCGCCATTGCTGACGATGCTGCGCCCCTCAGCGGGTAGGGGGAGCGGCCGCTGCTTTGTCGTTTGGGCGGCCGCTTGGCCTCCCAAGAGAGAGAGAGAACCCAGGCAGACGCTCAGGACAATCGGCGCGAGGCGGTGATTGCTTCGGAGAAAAAGAGAAAGGCGGGAAGAGCGTTTCGGTATTGTGGCGCCAGCCTTCATCGTTGGATTGACAAGCTGACGTCGGTTCAGCGAAGAGAATCGATTGGTGTGCATATTACTCCTCAAAAGGTCTCGACCATTTTTCGTCGTACCGCAATCTCTTGCAGCTCGCCCTTGCGTCGGGCCAGTTCCTCGAAGTCCTTGACGGGGAGGAAGCGAGAGAATGGGCCTGAGCGCGGCACTTTGACGTAAGATGTTGCAAGGTGAAAGGTGACTTCGTTGAGCAAGCGCTCGAATTGAATCACTTTCGTTTCGTTGACTTTTTTCTCCACGCGAAAGTAGGTCCAGTCAAAATTGAGGTCGCTGAGTGCTGCTACATCAAAGGCGAAACTATTCACGTTGAAGACGGGGACTTGTTGGGGATCAAAGCTTGGCGGAATCCTAAACTCCTCAAGTACGACGAAGTTTCCGTCGAGCTTCAGGGGTATCCCTCCACGATCACTCCCCCGCTTCTCGACCACTTCGCAGGTGACCGGTTTCTTTTGGTCGAGATGATAGCCGATAAGGAGAGGGTCGAGACCCCCTCCGAGGTTATCAAGATTAGTGACGAATAGGTATCGACCGCCCCGTTGTCGAAATTTTTCTAAAAGTCCGCTGCGCCTGAGAGCATCGGGTAAGTCGCCATGCCCAGGAGCGTAAAGGCCAGGAGCGTTGTTCTGATTGAGCCAGAGCTGACCGTCTGTCCTGAGGCGCACAGACAGGTTCTGCTCAAAAACGGCAAGACTTTCTCCATCGATTTGGTTGCCCAAGGCTTCGAGGGTTTTTTCGTGCGTTCCTTGGCTGGTCATCAACCATAGGGGAGGCGTTTGACCGTATTGCTGCGCTAAGGCTTTCTGTTCATTCAGTCGCATCTGAAGGAAAGATGCGCCAGGCAAGGGTTCGACCAATGCTTTGACAACCCCACCCATACGCGTGGCCATGCCGCCTGCCAACACGACAAGAGCGCATTCTCCAGCCCGAAGAGCGGCTTCACCAAGAGCTGCTAGTCTTTGGTATTCTTTGCTATCTTGAGGCGGTAGTTCTTTGATGTCCTCTTGGTCGGGCGTTTTCAGTTTGCCGGAAACAAAATTTCTTTCGTCGCCGGTCATCGATTTTTGTACTAACTCAAGGAATTCGGCTTCAGAGAAACCATGTCTCTGAAGCAATTCTCGCGTAGCTGGTGGAATTTTCTTGAGCTGTTGTTTTAAATCGTCTGCATCCCAGGGGTTCATCGTCTGTTACTATACCACCTGGGTTTCCGTTATGGGGAGAGCGAATGCAGCAAAGGGCTAGAAAGGTTAGATTCTTCTTCGTCTCGTTGAGCCTGCTTGTCTCTGCAGGCTTCGTGGGGTGGAGCTGTCTTCTTCCTACAGCGCGAGCAAATCCAGTGCGCCATGAGCTTTTTCAGCCCGATGCAGAAGAAGACTTACGGTTAGGGGTGACAAGTCTGGGGGGCCTCTTGCCCGGTGCAATTCCGACGAGAAGTGGCGTTGTGCAGGCGCCAGTTCGAGAGGGCTCAGGCCAAGCATATGATCAACCCCGGGGCCCCGGGCAACCAGGAGATAGCTTTGGTCTTGACCGACAGACCATGAACCCTGGACGGGTGTCGTACCGGGACCCGTTCCGTCCTAGTTTAGTACCCTACAAGCGCCTTTTTGCTTTTGATACCCTTGAGCCTTCCCTGAACTGGCGGGTCAGCTCTCGGGAGCTCGGACCTGTGGTGATCGGTGGGACCGCTCGCGAAGGGGAAGATGTCTTTTACGGGGAGTTTGGCGTCGATCTGGCCGAGGGGCAGCCGATTCGAATTGCTTCGGTGGGGCCCGGGGCTCGCCTCCGGGCTCTGGAGACTTCCCCTCCCCATTCTCTGGAGGTTCTGCGCGATAGTGCTGATAATTGGTTTGTACGCAGCAAAGAAGGGGGCCGAGTCCGTCTTCTTTTGCAGACGAGCATTGACCGCGATGTCTTTGGTAGCGGTTATTTGCCTGTTACCTGGGAGGCGCTCGAGCCGTTTTGGCGTGCGCCTTCTGTTGAAGTGATCCGTTTGGGTCGAAAGGTGGCTAGTGAACTCGGCATCTCGAGAGAGCAGAGCCCCCAGCGTGCCCTCCTCGAACTCGTCGAGTATTTTCGTCATTTTCAGCCCTCAGATAGCCTGGCTTCGGCAGCCAACCCTTCCGATTTATATGTCGAACTGACCAAGACCCAGAAGGGGGTCTGTCGCCATCGAGCTTTTGCCTTTGGGGTCACTGCTTTGAGTTTAGGACTCCCTACGCGAGTGGTGCATAATGAAGCCCATGCCTGGGTGGAGGTCTTTGATACCCTATTGTGGCATCGTATTGATTTAGGAGGCGCGCCTGCAGCACTGGAGGAAGTGAGCGACCCTTCGATTCCTCCCTACGCGCCACCGAATGACCCTTATTCCTGGCCTCGCTCTGCTCAGCCTGGCTGGCAGGTCCCGGGCGCGCTGCCCCCTTTGCAGATTCGTCGTCGTCTCGCGAAAGAATTGGGTCGCAAAGCAGAGAGGGTGGTCTCTCCGTCCCAAGACGCTGAAGATCAGCTTGAACCAGGGGATCATTTCTCTGGAGTCGACCAGGATGAGGCCAGGCCTCCTGGTAGCAGCGGCTCTGCTTCGGGAGTCGGATCATTGTCCTTGGGTGAAGAAATCGATCTCCGTATTCTTGAAGAGCGAGTCTTACGAGGCCAGACGATTCACCTCCAGGGGTCGGTTTCTCTTCATAGCCAGCGCTGCCCCTATTCCCGGGTCGACCTCTATCTTGAGAGCCCAGATGGGGGTGCTCCTCGAAGGTCGATTGGAAGTTTAGCCAGTAATCGCTTTGGGGAGCTGCGTGGCCAAGTGACGATTCCAGCTGACTTGGCGGTTGGTGAATTTAGATTGACGGCTGCTTTGGGGGCAGGGTGCAGCGATGCAGGCAGATGAGGCTCTCTAGCTCTTTGGCTCTCTGGGAAAAGTCCGCGACGTCTTGGGCCGTTGGACTTCTTTCGCTCTTCCTCTCTCAGGTTTTTGCTTTCGAGATCAGTTGACCCACAACGTCTCTTTGCTCTGAGTTGATCGCGTCGAGGCGTTCTAGAATGGAAATCGCCGCCGCCGAACTCTCTTTATATTCGTGCTGGGCTTGGCTGACTTGGCTGACCATGCTGTTGATTGATTCAATCGCCTGGGTAATTTGTCGACTGCCTCGTGCCTGTTCTTGGCTCGAGCGTTCGACTTGTTGACTAATCGTGCGCATCTTTTCGCCGCTCTTCATGATCAGTTCCGAGCCTCGGGCTTGTTCGGCAGTAGCAGCAGCAATCTGCTGCACGGTCTCTGCAATTCGGCTGATTGCGTCGGTGACTTGTTTGGAGCCTTTTGCTTGCTCGACCGTTGCTCGGGCGATTGCGCGCACCATGCTGGTACTCTTTTGCGAGCTATCGAGAATTTTCTTCAGGGCGCGCTCGGCTTCATTCGAAACTTCTACTCCTCGATCGACATTTTCGGCCCCTTGCTCCACTGCGGAGATGGCATTTTTACTCTCTGCTTGAATGGTCTTGATGAGGTCCGCGATTTCTTTCGTGCTAGCACCTGCACGCTCCGCAAGGTCTTTGATTTCGTCGGCAACGACAGCGAAGCCCTTACCGTGCTCCCCTGCTTGGGCAGCGATGATCGCGGCGTTCAGGGCCAGCAAGTTCGTTTGCTCAGCAACGTCATCAATGACGTTGAGGATTTCTCCAATCGCTTCAATGCGCGTTCCAAGGTTGTTGATGACACCGAGGGCTTCTTGGCTGCTCTCCTTAATGCGATAGATTTCCCCCATCGTCTTTAGAATAGATTCGGCTCCTTGTTCTGCATCGCGGGTCACATCTTCGCTGAGCCGTGCTGTTTCGTCGGCATTGGACTGCACCTGGTCGATGGCAATATCCATTTGGTTCATGCTCGAGCTCGTCTCTTCAGCAGTGAGGGAGAGTTCATCGACGTTGGAGGCCACTTCGCGAATTGAAAAAGCCATTTCTTCGATGGAGGCGACCATTTCCCGCACGCTGCCCGCCAGTTCGACTATGTTTTCGGCGACTTCGTCGGTTGTGGCTGACATTTGTAGAACCGACGAACTCGATTCGTCGGCACTGATTGCGAGAGTTTGAACGTGAGCCGAAAGGTCTTCGAGGCGCTCTTGGGCACGACTGACCGTTTCGTGAATTTCGCCACTCGATTGGCTGTATTGTTCAATCGTGCGCTCGAGGCTGACTAACTCCTCCGAAAGATGGCTCAAGGTTGCTTTGAGTTGCGTTGAATCTTCGAGGCCAAGTTGATGATGACCAAGCTCTTTTTGAGCATTCAGCTCTGCCTCAAGCTCTGCGATCTTCTCCGCCACCGAATCTAATTCATCGAATATTGCCGCATCGAGCTCGTCGATTTGTGATGGCCGTTCAAAGGAGCGCCCTCTGAGGGTGTTGCGCAGGCTAGTGCGGATTGCTCCTAGGGTCGGGTTCGTTTGAGGTAGACCAGAGATGAACGCCGCGCCCGTACCAATTCCCAGCGTCAGGAGAGCGGTGCGAGTATCGTGGTGCGCTTGAAACACGATGACTGCTGGGAGAGCAGCAACACAAGTAGAGATGATTTGTCGAGGCGTAAGAAGAGGGCTCATCGTGTTCTTTCAGCAGGCGAGGAGCAGACTGAGGGAAAGGAGAATTATCTCAGAAACTGTTCACCGACGGTACGGGCTAGATGCTAGCCGATCTCTCGGCGCATCTGAACTCTCCGCTTCTTATCGATGGGCCGGCAGAGCATTTATTTTCGCCGCCCTTCTACTGAATAGATGTTCTGAGGAGTTATAGAAGGGATTCTTCTCAATCGGCCCTTCATTTGTGCCTGCGCGTCTGGTCGCTAAGGTGGCTACGGTTCTATGAGAATTCAGCTTCAGCACGTGATCGTTTTGCTTCTTCTCTTGTCGGGGATTATGGGCTGTCAAAAGAGCAGCCAGACTCCACCAAAAGAGCCAGCCGCAGAAGCTTCGGCCGCGACAGACGAGCATGGTGAAACGGAAGAAGAGAGAGTTGCTGCGCAGATTTCGACTCTTGTGGGACGTTTACCGCCCGGTGCATTTGGTCCCTACCTTCTTCAAGGTCGGGAGTCGCGTCTCGCTCTTTGGGCCGTGGACTCCGGCGCAGCTTCCGGGTTTTATGCTTTGGAATTACCCTTTGAGGAAAGCCCGAGAGCCAAAGTCCGATTTGCGGATTGTGAAGGGGGGCTGGAGCGACTCTCCCTTGGGCGTTTGATCGACACCTCAGTTGCCGTGCTCTCCTCGCGCTCGGCGGGACAACATCACGTTCTCGAATTGCATCATATTGCGCCCCAGGGAAATTTGCTGGCCGGGCCGCGCGTGATTGCCGAAACTCCCTCTGAATATCTGTGGTTGAAAGTTGTTCCAACCAGCGAAGGCGCGTTTTTTGTTTGGGCCGAGAAGAGTCGTGATGCCGTTGATATTCGGGGACGGAGCTACGCAAAGAATGGTGATATGTCGCCGAGTGTCGTACTCGCTCGTCAAGCGGACGCCTGGCAGCTGCAGGCTGATAGCCGGGGCGTCTTTTTACTCACGACTGAAGAGAATGATGGTCAGAAGAGGGTCGCTTTGCGAGGGATCGATGGAACGAGCGGAGAGGTGCTTCTCGTTCAAGAGGTAGAAGGGGCTTTGGAGGGGGCGCTTGACTTAGACTTTGCTCTTTCCAAGACAGAAATAGCGGTTGCCTACTCTGTGAAAGGGGGACAGCAGGGGCGTATTCGAAGCGCTCTTTTCAACCTTTCCGGAAAACGACTTGCGGGACCGCACTACATGACGGCCCCACGTTCCGAGCAGCATCTCCTAGCCCTGATCAGTCACGAAGAGAGCGAAAAGATATTTGCTCTTTGGGAGGAGCCTGAGCGAGAATTTCAGGCGACCCGGAGTTTTTGGGGGGCGCGACTTGCCTCTGACGGTCGTGCCCTAGAACCAGAATTTAGCTTTCTGCTCTCTCGGCAGGACCCCCTATTGCCCCAGCTAGCGGCAAGGGGCGGCGGTCTGCAGTTGATAACGGCGGTACCCGGAGATTCAGCTGAAGACGTGCATCTATGGGTCGATATCGACGAGACTCAGCTTGCAACCCAGTCCTGGGTCATCACCGGCGCTACGGCAGAAAGCCGGGCGCCTGATATGGTTTGGAGTTTAGGGTGCTCAGGCGTCCAGGGACGTCGTTGCAGTGCTCTAGGTGCGCAGAGCGGAAGCCCGACGATGGTGTGGCTCGAAAAGCCTTTACAGCAGCAGCGCGTCGAAGAAGGACTTCTGCTCAAGAGAGAGGAGGCTCTGCCCCGCTTACGAGCCCAACGTATTTTGGGGCGGGTGGATGAGCTGACGCGTTTGGTGGGCCAAAAAAGAGAGTCGGTGGAAGATGACTTACTGGCCTGGGTCACCTTCTTCGATCCCCAATTGCCTTACACGAAGACCAACCGTATCGCTCCGGATGGGCGGCGAGCTCCGGTTCGGGCTCAACTCACCACGGCGACCCTGGAGGGTATCGACGGAGAAAGCCCAGCCCAGCGAGAGTATCGATTTTTAGAAAAGAAGATTTCAGTTCGAGCTCGCTCATTGGGCGGAATCGCCCTTTCTGAGGCCAATACGAAGAAGGAGAGTGTTGTTGCTTGGGCTGCGATTGATGGGAAGTATCCTCAAGTCTTTGTTACGTTGATTGATTCTGAAGGCACGAAGATTCGTCAGCGCATGATGACGAAGAGCCGGGGAGAGATAACAGATGTTGCGATCTCCAAAGTGAAGGGAGGCTACGTACTAGCTTGGGTGTTGAGCGACGAAAGTGAAGCCTTGATCTACAAGCAGAAGATTGATGAGCGCCTGAAGACTCTGAAGCCGGCCGCGCCGCTTTCGGCAGAGACTCGCTTCCCGACTGGATTATCTTTGACTCGCTTAGACGATGGGGTTCTTTTGGTCTGGTCCGATAGTATTGGGGCCGCAGAGCAGGGACATGGCGATATCTACTCCATCGCGCTCAGCCCCAAAACGGGTCGAGAGATTTCCCCCGCCCACCGGATTATCGCGAGCGCTGATCATTCCTTTGCTCCTCAATTGGCGCCATTGGGCAGAGGACATCAGAGCACCGCCATATTAGGCTTTATTGAGTCAAAACCCGGCCGGGAGCAAGAACAGGAAAGCCTCCTGAAGGTCGCTGAGATTGACCTGGAAGGTCGGTTTATTGCGAGTCGGCGGGAGATTGGTTTTGATGGCGAGGTGCGCAGCTTTGGCATCGAGTGTCTCCAGGAAGACTGTCACCTGGCCATTGCTCTCGATCGCGGCCAAGCGGGTGAGCTATGGGGAGCGACGCTTTCCGGTTCGAAAGAGAAGAAAAAACGACCGCTCACGCGCCTGGATGGCCCTCCCTCAGAGGTTGTCTCGCCGATTGTTTTGGGTGATAGGATTTACTACGTCGACGCCGACCTTCAGCGCTCGTGGCTCCTGCGGCGCTTGGATGTGGAGTGGTAAAGGGGGAATCAGACCTTCTTGAGCGAACCAACGCACGGCCTGCTCAAAGGCGGGGCGGACAGCGGATGGTTGCCACCCTAATTCGAGCACGGCTTTGGAGTGATCTCCCGACTTGCCGCTGTTGAGGATGCGGATGGAATGCTGATTGAATCGGGGCATCTTCTTGGGAAAGAACCGCTCTTCGATCCAATCTTTGATCAGAGCGATTCTTCGCATCCAGCGAGGCGACAGGCGGAGAGATGGTCGGCGCACGCCGGTCAACTCTTCGAGCCAGCCTAAGATTTCGTCAATGCTGTGAACTTGGCCCGTGAGTAAATAGCGCTCGCCGCGCTTTCCTTTATCGTGGGCAAGAAGGTGTCCGGCGACGACATCAGCAATCGGTACCCAATCGAATGCTCCAGGCACATAAGCTCTCATGCGCCCATGGGCATAATCCACAATCGTGCGTCCAACGTTTGTTGGCCCGTAATCCAGAGGGCCGACCATGGCGCTTGGATTCACAATCGTCACGTTGAGACCCCGAGCGGCTGCCTGAAAGACAGGAACTTCAGCGGCTGCTTTGGAGCGCTCGTAGTCCATGACTGGTTCGAAGGGAGAGAGGAGGTCTTTTTCTGTGCTCGGGCGTCCTTTTTCCTGTCCGACAGCGCCGAAGGAACTGGTGTGTACGACTCGGCTCACTCCCGCTTCGAGGCAGAGCTCCATCAATTGTTCCGTTGCATCGATATTGATGCTGCTGATCTCCTGGCGATCGCGATTACGTAAACTAACGAAGGCCGCACAGTGGTAGACTGATTCAACACCTTTGAGTGCTTCCCGTAGAATCAGCGGATCGCGTAGATCGCCGCGGACGATTTCTAGGTTTAAACCAGCGAGGGCGGGAGCAGGATCACCCGCTTCGACCAATGCTCTCACCTCCCGGCCTTGAGCAAGCACGGCTCGCACCAGGTTGGCTCCTAAATGGCCCGTAGCCCCAGTGATAAAAACGGTCATGGATTGTCTCGTTGGGCCCAATCCTTCCAACGTTCAATCGTCAGGTTCTGAAACTCTGGAATGATCGGATTTAATTCATAGAAGGGCTTGTCTTGATGCTTAGCAAAGCCAATCTGCTCTGCTTCGAGAGCCATCTTGTCCTCCGCCAAGAGCGGACGGATGTAGAGCTGGTTTGCAACCTCTAAGAAAGGCTTTTTGATAAAGTTTGGCAGCCCGATATCTGTTCCAGGAAATTGAATCGGACCAAAGAGAAAGAGGAAAAAGCAGCGGGTTTTTTCTGCACTTTCTGGGAGCATGAAGAGCCAATGGAGGTAGCGCCCACCGATATTCGAACCTTGGTACGGGTATTGATACCAAAGGTGAATTTGGTCGAGCTCTTTCTTTTCGGCGAAGAGCTGAGCCAAGGGACTATTATGAAACGACGTGTCGTAGATGACATGAACCGTTTCATCTTCGCGCCAATATTTATTGAGTACGGGCTGGGTGAAGGGTTGTTTTCGACGATGCAAAAATGCGTGATTAAAGTCGCAGACATTTTCGACGATCATGGAAAAGTGAGCATCGATCTCGATCTCGATTGGCGCGACCGGCCATGGCTTCTCCCCCTCTAGCTCCGGAACCTTGGGGATCTCAACTTTTTCCGCTTCCTCAGGATCTCCTGGGAAAATCCAGATCAATCCGTAGCGCTCTTTGACTGGATAGGAGCGAATTGTTATTTTAGGCAGCTTCTTGCGATTTTTACCCAATTCGTGGTCCATCGAGACACAACGCCCACAACCGTTGTACTCCCAGCCATGATATTGGCAGGTGATATTTTCGCCTTGGACGACGCCGGTAGTGAGAGCAAGCTGGCGGTGAGCGCAACGGTTTTCGACGGCCCGGGCGATACCGTCTTCGCCCCGAAAGAGGGCGATCGATTCTTCCCAGAAGCGAACATCCTGAATTTCGCCAGCCTTGAGATTGGAAGACAAACGAACGGCGTACCAATAATTGGCGTGAGCCCCTACTTTACGGACTTCAACTGCACGAGGTAGGCGGCGAGACTTGGCAATGTTTTCGTTCATAAGAGTAATCAATGTTGTGGATGAACTGAGAAGAGCTAATCGATGTATCCGTAGTAGCGAGCCTCTTCTTCGAGACTCTGGAGGACTTCTGCTTCCTGGAGACCAAATTGCTCTAAGGTGTATCGATGGGTGCTTTTAAAGTCATCGGACTGCTGTAATGAGTCGACGAGAGTACGCTGAGCCTCTTTGCTAAAAGGCACTCCCAGAAAGCTATAAATTTTCTTGGTAAGAGCTTCTGGGTTTTGAATAAGATCTTCGAAGCGAATCGTCAGTACACGATCTTTGGGCTGTTCTCGACTGAATGCATGAAGTTTTTTATAGTGTTCGATGAACATTTGAGCCAACTCTTTCACTTCCGGAGAGTTCGGAGCAATCTCGGGGGAGTGTTGTTGCCAGCTTGCAAAGAAGAGGCTGACCGCCGAGGGGATGGCGCGGCGCGGATCACGCACAATATGTATCCAACGCGCGTCAGGGAAAGCTTGTTGGGCGACTTCAAGGCGACTCGGTAAGAGCACGTTCTTGATCAGCTGAATTGGTGCAATTGAAGAATTGACTTGGGAGCCTTTGCCAGCCTTTTGCTCTCTTTGAGAAGAGAAAATATAGCTCTGCCTCTGAACGGTTTCTCGATATTCTGCGGCGAGAGGAGCGATCAATTCGGGACGCTCTTTGTCGATATCTTTCAGCCAAGGCAGATCGCGAATGAAGGGATACAAAAGGTAAAGGGCTGGGGAGGAGAGAGCCTGGACAAAAAGAGCTTCGTCTTCCTCCTGACGGTTCAAACCCACTGCGTGAATTCCCTGCCACTCCGAGAAAAAACCTTTCCCTAAAAAACGGAGCACCTTTTGCACCGGATGATAGAAGAGGGCGTCCATTTCCGCGGCCAACGTAATGAGTCTCTGACAGAGGATGCTCCGAAAAATAGTCTGGAAGAGCCGGAGGTGCGTAAATGTTTTTACATCGGCCGCCAGAACATGGTGCAGGAAAGTGGTTCCAGAACGTGGGGTGGCGACGATGAAGAGAGGGGCGGGTAGCGGTTCGGTCCGATAGCCTGGCCAAAAGATTCGGTCACAGTAGCGCGCAGCTGATACGGGGAAATAGAGAGCGATTTGGCTGACGCCAACGAGCCAAAGACGGAGATCGCGCCGCCAATTCCCCGGGCGCTTCCTCTTTGCCCTGAGAAGTTCTCCCACCGTTTGCAGATGTGTGTACAAGAATTTACCCTTCTTTTCTCTCTGCTACCCCTGATTCGCGCTTATCCTCTCGGGCGTCGAATCAAGCTGATTGTAGCTTGAAACAAGAGCAAATTGTAAGTACCCCGTCAAAGAAGATCTGTTCTGTTAGGAGGCAATTCTGATGAGCGAAAGTCTCTCTTGGGGTGGGTGTGAAAATTCTTTTATGATGCTCAAAGGAAAATCCGAATGAGCGAGATTCTCGTTGTTGGTGCCGGTCCTACCGGGACAGCTGCTGCTTTGGCCTATGCAAAGAAGGGTGCTCGCGTGCGTCTGGTCGAAGGCCGCCCTGCAGCATCCCAACGCTTCGCGGGGGAATGGCTGCATCCACCGGGTGTCCGCGCTCTCCAGTATTTGGGAGTCGATTCATCTGTGTTGGGTCCCCTGAGGGGTGACGGGATCGTGCTGATGGCTCCCGGGGAAGAGCCGGTCGAAATGCCTTATGCGCGGGGCTTTGGTGTCGCTCGGGTTCACCATGAATTGGTCGAGATTCTGAGGGAGCAGGCCGCATCTCATCCGTTGATTGAGTACCTACCTCACCATTCCTTACGAAGCCTCGATGGCAATCTAGCTGGCGTGTATTGTTCAAAGACAGCTTCGAAGAAAGAATGGAAAGCCGACCGGATCATCGGGGCCGATGGCCGCAATTCTAATACGCGCTCTGCGCTTGGTCTTTCGCGAGACGGTGTGGCGATCAGCTACATGATGGGTATTGATCTGCATGGGTGTCGTATGCCCTTTGAAGGTCAAGGTCATGTAATCGCAGGAGGGCCTGGTCCAGGTCTCTTTTATCGCGTCGGTGATGATATCATTCGTGGCTGTTTGGACGTGCCCCAGGAGTTCGGAGCAGCCGCTCGTAAAAAAGACGCGGTATACCGTGCTTTTGCTCCAGTTCTTCCGCCTGAGTGGCGGTCGGCATTCAAAGATTCGCTACAGCGCACAACGCCTTGGGCGGGCACCCGCTACCAGGCGCGGCAATTCTTCGGTCTGGGCTCTACTTGGCTAGCAGGCGATGCGGTAGGTCATGTGCACCCAATCACCGGAATGGGGATGACCCTTGGTATCCTGGATGCCGTTGCCTCTGCTGAAGCCTCGACTCTTCAGGAGTATCGCGTCGCACGGCAGAGTCATGTTGTCGAATTGCTAACGAACCTGCTCTACCACGTCTTCCAAAGGACAGACGAAAGCGCTCGACGTATTCGTGGGGGCCTGCTCGCGATGTTACGCGAGAATCAAGCGGAGCGTTTGAGGACCATGAATATTTTGACCGGCGAAGATGAACGAAGTCTCAGCTTTGCCTCGTCCTTTTTGCGGGCTTCACGCCACACACTCGAAGGCTCCATGAAATTTGGTCTTCAAGCAGTATTGGAATCGCCCCGGAGTGGCGGAATGATGGCGGCCAGTCACCTCAAAACAGATATTGGCTGGTTGAAATGGCCTTTGGGCGCTATTTTGGGCGACAACGAATCTGAATCGACGATTTCTTCTTCTAAAATTTTCCGAGATCCCCTTTCTGAAGTGAGTTCTCGCTCTTCGTTCGGTTCGTTGCGGACTCCTAGTAATATTCTGCTAGGTTTCGGCTCCCTGGTGACCTCGCGAATCAGTTCTACTGCTGGAGGTAAGACTCAGCAGAATCCTGTTGCTAACGGATAATACCTATTATGACGATTTCGAGCATAGCCCACGAAGAGATGACCGATTGGGAGTTCTGTTGCCAGTCTCTTGAAGAAGTTTCAAGAACCTTCACCCAGCCCATTCAGTTTTTACCTCCCGAGCAGAAGAAGGCTCTCACAATCGGCTACTTGCTTTGTCGAGTCGTCGATACTGTCGAAGATTGCGTGGGCATCGACGCGATGGAGAGAGATCGACTTTTCTCTCTCTTTCAATCGGTTCTTCGTAGCGAAGCCGCACCCGAGGAACTGATTGTCGCGTTCGAAAATATCGAAATTAAGCCGACAGAGGCACGGCTCATGCAGGGTCTTTCCCGAGTCATGAATGTGTTTACCTCTCAGTCTTCATCGACCTGCGCCGCAACGATTCGCTGGGTCTCCGAGATGGCCGACGGTATGCGACTCTACAGTCGGCGTAATGAAGGTCGAGAATTTACGGCTGTGATGAGTCTGGCAGACCTCGAGCGCTACTGCTTTTACGTCGCGGGAACCGTGGGGCACTTAATCACCGACCTTTACTCCGATGCTCTAGGCGACGCTCAGGTTGAGATCGACCTAAGAGAGTACACCGAAGGTTTTGGGCTAGGGCTGCAGATGGTGAATATTGTGAAAGATATCACCGACGATTTCGAGCGTGGTGTTTGCTATATTCCACGGCAAATTTGTCGAGCTCAAGGTTTTGAACCTGAAGAAATTCTTGAGCCGCAGCATCGAGAAGCTGCCTTGAATGCGGTAGCCGTGGTGATTGATCGGGCTGGTGATCACCTAGATGCCGCACTCGAATACACGCTGGCGATTCCGGCAGAGCACCATCAATTAAGATTATTTTGTTTACTGCCCTTGTGGATGGCGGTGGAGACGCTCGAATTGGCGCGGGAAAATGTCGACGTGTTGATTCCGGATCATCCAGTCAAGATTACCCGGGAAATCGTCGGCAAAGTGATTGCCGATTGCGGGCGACACTGTCGCGACGATCAGGCTTTGCGCGACGCATATCTAGAACTCAAGCGAGTTGCTGCTGCCCGCCGTGAGGCCCAAAAAAATTAGAAGCGATCAGGCAGACGGTGCGATTGAAGCACCGCCCATCTCCTGTATCGCCCCGAGTTTGTCGAGCCTTGGAGTTGTAGACCCATGAATCAAGATGAATTGAAGAGTGCCATTCGACGGGGCTTGGAGCGTCTTTCCGACGCGCAGGATGAAGATGGTTCTTTCCCTGGGGACTACGGCGGCCCCCTCTTTCTTTTGCCTCTCTTTATCCTCACCGCCCGCTGTGTCGGTCTCGAACTGAGCGACGATGAAGCCCGGGAGATGATTCGCTATATCCAAGGGCAGCAAAATGCTGATGGGGGTTGGGGCTTACATGTTGAGGGCGCAAGCACAGTCTATGGCTCGACGTCCAACTACGTTGCCCTGCGGCTTTTAGGGGTCGACGCCGATTCTACAGAGTGTCGCCGTGCCCGCTCGTGGTTGAATACCGCGGGGGGACCCTTAGGCTCAGCTTCTTGGGGCAAGTTTTTCTTAAGTCTTTGCGGTCTTTATGAGTGGCGGGGGCTGAATCCGCTGATGCCCGAACTCTGGTTGTTGCCCACGAGTTTGCCGATTCATCCGTCGAAGCTTTGGTGCCATTGTCGCATGGTTTACCTGCCGATGTCCTACCTCTACGCAGAGCGCTGGAGTTTCGACGATCCGATTGTCGCCGAGTTAAAAGAAGAATT
>JAKVCH010000270.1 GCA_022447485.1 Polyangiaceae bacterium
ATTTCCCCAACAATATGCCTCCTTCTCATCGCCGCTCGCACAAGCTAGATCTTCATTGAAAGCCGATGAAAGCGACTCAGCGCGCAACCCGCCAACAACTTGACTGGGCAGCGCGGTGGTGTGGACGGGGGGATCCAATGTGAATCCCAGAGAAGGTTTGTAACCCTCTCCCCAGACGTAAAGTTCGCCATTTTCTTTGAGGGCGAAGATGCAATCTGTCTCAACTTCTACGTTGACCCAATCGTTCTCACTCCCAATCTGGGTGTAAGTTGCGCTCGAATCGGCCCGCGCCGTGCTAGCAAAGCCTTTGGCTAATTGGCCGAAGCGATTTTCTCCGGCACACCAAAGGCTGCCATCCATCTGAACACCGCAACTGAGGTCTTCGTCTAAATCAAAGGCCAGCCAGAGGGCGTTCTCGACCAGGGTCGGTCCCCAGATATCGTCGATAAAGGTTCCCAGACCAAGGCTGCCGTCAGCATTTTCGCCCCAGCACCAAAGGCTGCGGTCGCGCTTTGTTGCGCAGCCTCCCTCTTGTTCGCTGCCCGACTGAAAGTCGACCCAATCTTTCTCTGTGCCTACTTGAACCGGCTCATAGACGTTGCCGTTTTCCTCAAGCAACCCAATTTGTCCGTCATCGTCTTCACCCCAGCACCAAAGGCTTCCGTCGGTTTGGATGCCGCAGGTAGCATCGTAGTGCACCTCGACATCAAGCCAGCTGGTGCCGGGTGCGACTTCTTGTGGTGTGGTGACGTGTCCTGACGGAAAGTCTTCTTCACTGGTTTCCACGCCAACTTCGCCGGCCGAATTATTACCCCAACACCACAATGAATCATCGCGGCCCAGGCCACAGGTTGTTGCATCCCCAGAGAATATATCACGCCAGCCGGCTGCCGGCCCGCCCACAACGAGGACGGGCTCTTGCTCTTCTTCGCTCAAGTAGCCTGCACCCAACTGGCCGCTGTCGTTCTCGCCCCAGCAGTAGGCCTGACCGTTCTCCGTGACGGCGCAAACGCTGTCTCTTCCAGCAGCCACTCGATAGACGTTTTCGCTGCTGAGAATGTGTGTGAGTGTTGCTGTGGGGGAGTCGATCTCTGGATTCCCAAGGGTCCCGTCTTTATCATCCCCGCGGCAGAGGAGTTTTCCTTGGTTGCTGACTACGCAAAATATGTCTTCTGAAACGCTATAATCGCGGACAGCGACGAGTTGCTCGCAAGAGGCACCTTGCCACCCCGGGCCGCAAGAACAATTGCCATCACCTGCTCGACCGTCGTTAGCGACACCGTGAACGCAGAGGGTCGTCACTGGAAGGCATTCCTCCCCATAGAACCCGCTCGCGCAATCATCTTCGGCGTTGGTGGTTTCGGTGGGGTCAGGCTGGTTTTGCTGGCTGCCTTGTGAATTCGAAGCTCCTCCCATGCCGCCGCTGCTGGGCAAGCCTTCTTCTGCAGTTTGCTCTGGTTCCTCAGGCTGGTTCGAGCTGCTAGAACCACAGGCAAAGGTGCCCAAAATGGTGCAGGGCAGTAGAACAAGGCGCATTCGAGGATGAGAAAACCGTCGACCGAGTTTGAGCTTCATGATTTTGCATTTCTGGTTCATCATTCGCTGCCTTCAAGAACTAAAACAGGTGCTAGCGCCAGGAAATGACCCGTGCCTCTCTCCATTGTAGTCGACACCCCACACTGTGATGGTGCCATTGCTGTCTTTTGCAAAGGTGTTGTTGCTCCGTACCCAGAAGTTGGTCCAGTCACGGTCTTCGTTGACGGAAAGTTTCGTGGGTGCTGAGAGGTCGACAACTTGGCCTAATTGTCCAAAGTCACTTTCACCCCAACACCAAAGTTCGCTGAGGGCGTTCAGAGCACAGCTATGAGTACCGGTGCTTTTGACCGTGGACCAATTTGTGGCAGAGCCGATTTGTGTCGGGGATGAATGCGAATTGAAGTCTCTGGTGCCGGTGCCAAGCTGACCGTTTTCGTTCGAGCCCCAGCACCACAGCGATTGGTCGCTGCTTCTGATCGCGCAGGTGCTCCGAGAGCCTGCCGCGAGCTGAGACCAATTGGTCGCGCTGGCTTCTGCCGCGGGGGTTGTGGCATCGCCGGAGCGTCCCAATGCTCCCAATGAGTTGTCGCCAAAGCACCAGGCTTTGCCGTCCGTTTTTAGGCCGCAAATATGGTAAGTACCCGCCGAAATCGCGGCCCAATCGGTGGAGCCGGTCGCTTCTTGTTGAGGTGAATTTGAGCTTTCTTCTCCGCCATTGCCAAGCAGGCCAGAGGAGCCATCTCCCCAACACCAGAGCGTGGTTTCTGTGCCCGCTAAGTTTTGCCGCAGTCCGCAAGTGGTCGATCTGCCGTTGGAAGCAATGGCGATCCAATCTCCAGCTTTGGAGCTTTCCTCGGTAAAGGGCAGGTCTTCATTTCTGTCGACTCCTTGACCTAAAGCCCCTTCGTAATCGGTGCCCCCGCAGAATACTTTTCCTTGATTCGTTAGCCCGCAGATAGAATCACGCCCTACAGCGAATTGCTCAAATGCTGGCGTTTCAATGTTGCGAGGCAAGCTCTGCAGACGAGGATCTACGAGGAAGCTTGCGCTGCCAGAATAGTTTCCCCAGCAGCGCACGCGAGATTCGCTCGTGAGGCCGCAATAGATACTATCTTGCGACTCCAACTGGAGCTGATTGAATTCTTCGGGGAGTACATCTGCTTCGAGGTAGCCGTCATTCCACGGCGATCCCTGGCGTAGCTGACCGTCAGCATTTTCTCCAAAACCATACACGGCACCAGAGCTATTGATTAGCAACGTGGTCGAGCTGTTCATGGTTAGATCGACCCAATTGAGGCTTGTGCCCACTTGGGTTGGCTCGCCGAGACTTTCTTGCTCTGTTGGTCCCACTCCTGTTTTCCCGCTGAGCGTGCTTCCCCAACACCAGGCGGAGCCGTCGTCTTGGATGCCGCAGGCGTGCTGTGCTCCCAATTTCACGGTGGCCCAGGCTGTTCCTGCAGCGACCTCTGTCGGGCGGTCGACGCTCCCCACCGGGGAGTTGAGGCCCAGCATTCCACCGTCATTTGAGCCCCAGCACCAGAGCGAACGGTCGCTCTTGATTCCGCAAAATGCCCTGTTTTGAGAGGAGCCGGTAATGTACTCCCAATCTTGGGACGCACCAACTTGCCTAGGGGTCCCGACTTCTTCTTGACCCAAAGTGGGGTTACCGAGCTGTCCGTCGTCATTGTCCCCCCAGCAAAAGAGTCGTCGGTCAAGGGAGATACCGCAAGTGGCGCTGTCCCCAACGGAGAGCTGAGTAAATTTGATATTTCCCACAACAGACCTTGGCTGATTGAACTCACCAAATGTAGTCCCGACGCCAACTTGACCCTCAGAGTTGTCGCCCCAACAAGACGCAGATCCGTCTTCAGCCAGGGAACAGTGGACCTCGTCTGAGGTGGATATTTTGTACGTTGGAGTGGCTGGTTGAGACTGCAGCGGCAGGGGGCTCGCCGTCACTTCAGTGCCGAGGACCTCTTCATCAAAAGGATAGCCCCAGCAGTGCACCGTGTTGTCGTCGCGCACTGCGCAGTAGTCATCGGAGCTTGCCGTGAGATCGATCCAGGTCGAGTTGGTGCTTTCGAGTTGGAGTTCGGTCTCGCTGGTTTGAAAACTATTTCCCAGTTCGCCTTGAAGTCCCACGCCCCAGCATCGTATCTTGCCTTGGGTGTCCAAACTGCAGGCAGAAGTGTCGGATAACACAACCTTCACAGTGTCGAGTTGGTCGCAAGCCTCCCCCGACCAGCCAGCTAAGCAAGAGCAGGTACCTGTTCCCTCCAGGCCAGCGTCACAGCGACCATGAACACAAGGTTGGCAGGGCTGGCAGTCTTCGCCAAAGGTGCCACCACCGCAGGCGTCGTTGAGTTCTTCCGGTTGCTGCTCGTCACCGGTCACGGGATCGATGTCGTTTGGTAGGGTTCCCTGTTGAGCGCTGGCCTGACCTTGCCGCTCTTCTTCTACGTTACCACCTGGCGACCCGGTCGCCCCTGCCGCGGACATACCGTCCGACGTGCCGCTGCCATCCTCAGGCTCGTCGTCACCGCAGGCGCTGATGATGAGCACGACAGAGCCCATGGCCAGAGTGAACAAATAAGTCCTTCCACTGAAGTGACCGCGTTTTTCAATCATAAGCGGCGGAAGTCTAGCCGTCTGCCTATTAAACGCCAGTCGATATCAAGGGAGGCGTCGGTTCCAGGCCATCAATTATTGATAGTCGTTGCAGTTGGCCTCTTCGAAGCCACTGCTGTTGCTGCAGCTGGCCGCACAGCTGGATTCGAAGGCTGTGTCGAGAGTGGCGCCGTCTGAACTGCCGCTCACGCAGAGCACAGCGTAGGCCCCTCCACCTGGACCTTGCCACGTACAGGCAAAGTTACCCTCGCTGTATTGGGTCAAGTTGCAAGAATGGGAGTTCGCCGCGCAGCCAGTGGCCGGGTCAGCGCCCGCCTGAATCATGACGGGTCCCGCGAGATAGGCATTATTTTCCACACCAATCTCTGGATAGCTTCTCAACTCGACAGCCGTGGGTAGGCGCCAGGAGAGACCGTCCTGAGAGAGCTCCGAGCAATGCAGAGCCGCACCGCGGTTGGTGATGCTTCCGGTAGCAGTGTCTTCTTTTTGCCAGGTGAGGCAGGTGCTGAGATCGAGGAAGGAGCTCGAGCCCACGTCCATCGTGCCAGTTCCACCAGGAATGCAGCTCGCGGTGGAACCACCCGACCCCGCGTCTTCGCCGCCGGTGCCGGAATCAGCTCCTCCACTACCGCTCGTCGTGCCACCGGAGCCTGGGAGCTGGTTCGTGGCGCCACCGGAGCCTGGTAGTTGGGTCGAACCACCGCCTGTGCTTCCGCCAGTGCCATTCCCGAGGCCTTGTCCGCCCACACCCGCGAGTGGATCGGAGCCACCGCTGCCGACCGAGCTGCCATCATCGAGGTCGTCGCTCGGGGCACGTAGTTCCTCACCGCAGCCAGCGAGGGGAAGTGCTAGCAGGCACAGCCAGGC
>JAKVCH010000271.1 GCA_022447485.1 Polyangiaceae bacterium
TCAGTGAGTCGAGCATGCCGAAGGGCTCATCGAGGAGTAACATTTTCGGTGAAAGTGCGAAGGCGCGTGCGAGGCCGACTCTTTGCTGCATGCCGAGGGAAAGCTCGGATGGCATCTTATTCATCGAGTCACCGAGTCCCATCAGCTCCATGTAGTACTCGACCACGGCTCGACGCTCGGCCTTCGTTGCAGTGGGAAAAACCCGCTTCACACCGATCATCACGTTGTCGTAGGCGCTCATCCAAGGAAGTAGGCAAGGCGACTGGAAGACGACGCCTCGGTCTGGTCCGGGGCCCATAATCTCGCGTCCGGCGACAGCAATCCCGCCGTCGGTGATTTCGTTGAGACCGGCGAGCATCGTTAGGACAGTCGACTTGCCGCAGCCCGAGTGACCAAGGAGGGAGATGAATTCACCTTCCTGAATGTTGAGATTGAATTTTTCGACGATGACGGCTGGCCCCTTGGGCGTTTCGTAGGTTTTGCCGAGGTTAAAGAGTTCAACGTATCCACGCATGACTGAGATCCTTATTGTGCGCGCAGGTCTGCGGGCTTGAGTTGGGGGAGTTCGGGGAGAGGCTTTTGACGCGCTTCTAGTTGGGCTGTCTTTGATTCCTTGCGAACGGTATTCAGGTAGTTGACCACATTATTTCTTAGCTCTTTGAAGCCAGCGTCGTGGTTGAGAGCAGTGCGATCCCGGGGACGCGGCAGTTGAACGGAGAAGTGCTTCCCGAGGGTTGCGCTTGGTCCGGGCTTCAGGGGAACGATGCGGTCCGCGAGCAGTATTGCCTCGTCGACGTCATTCGTGACGAGCAGAACCGTTTTCTTCTCTTGCTCCCAGATTTTTGCGATTTCGTCTTGTAGAACTGCTCGCGTGAGGGCGTCGAGAGCACCGAGAGGTTCATCCATCAACAGGACATCCGGACTCATCGCCAAGGTGCGAGCGAGGGAAACACGCTGACGCATTCCCCCCGACAGCTCATGGGGCTTTTTCGCCATCGCAGGAGTGAGGCTGACCATGTCCACATAGTGGCGTACGCGTTGGTCCCGTTCTTGAACCGATTGGTCTGCAAAGACTTGGTCCACAGCGAGTCGAATATTTTCATAAACAGAAAGCCAAGGCAAAAGAGAGTAGTTCTGGAAAACGACCCCTCGATCCGGGCCAGCTGCCACATTTTTTTCGCCTTTGAAAAGTACCTCTCCACGATTTGGAAAGAGCAGGCCTGAGAGCAGATTGACCAAGGTGCTCTTGCCACTACCAGAGAAACCGACCACAGCGACAAACTCTCCCTCATCGAGACTGAGGTCGACGCTCCGGAGGACTTCGGTGGTTCCTCCGCCAGAGCCGAAGGATTTAGACACATTCTTCAATTCAAGAACAGACATGTGCATCCTCCCTTAGGCGTTGGTTTCGCTGTAGCTGACTGAGCGTTGTAAGATGACCATGGTTCGGTCGAGGGCCATGCCGACGATACCAATGGTGAAGACCGCGACCATGATTTGGGCGAGAGTTTCGCTGGACCCATTTTGGAACATATCCCAGACGAATTTACCCAGCCCAGGATTCTGAGCCAGCATCTCCGCTGCGATCAGAACCATCCAGCCGACGCCTAAAGAAATCCGGAGACCAGCAAACATCATTGGGAGTGCTGAGGGGATGATAATTTTACGAATGCGGGTCCAGGTGTCTAGTTTCAGAACCTTGGCGACATTGAGGTGGTCTTTATCGATGGAGGCTACCCCCAGGGCCGTGTTGGCGAGGGTCGGCCAGAGTGAGCAAAGTGCTACTGTGAGTGCTGAACTAATGAAGCTCTTTTCGAACCAGGCTTCGTCAGGCTTGGTGGTGTAGAGAGCCCCAACGCAAATCATCACAATAGGCAACCAGGCAAGGGGAGAAACTGGCTTGAAGATTTGGATCAATGGATTCAGCGCTGCTTGGACGAGCTCACTCGTCCCACAAAGCACACCAATCGGAATTGCGATCAGCGAGGCAATCAAAAAGCCCGCAAAGACGGTCTTTAATGAGGTAAGGATCTGGGTGATGTAGCTCGGGCTAGCTGCGTACTTCGCCGCTAATGCCGTCGCGGCGCTCGAAGACATCTTCTCAGCCATGACGGCGTCGCCACGGCTTGAGAAGACATCAGCGGCCGCCGAAAACTCAGCGGCTTTTATCGCCTGATCTGCATAGAATTGTGTTTCTGCCGCCAAGCCCGCCAAGTGAGCGTCCCAGAGCACCACGGCTTGCTGCCAGACCTCCGTTGGCGAAGGTAAGTTGCCGTACTTTGTCATAATGCTCTGGGACGCGATGCTCCAGGCACCGAGAAAGAGCAGGAAAGCAATCGATGGCGCTCCGAAGTTCATAAAGAGCTTTCGAAATTGTTCCTGACGGTCGTCTCCACGGAAGAGTCGAACGAAAGGGGCAAAGGCCTCGAGGCCCGTACGGTCCAGTACTTGTAAAATTCTTGCAGACATAGGGTGTGTTCTCCGGTCAGATGATCAATAGGGGGTTAGGATCGACAGGCTCACTCGTGATTGCCGATTTTATGCGCCTTGAGGTAGGCAAGAGGCTTCTTGCCGTCGTATTCGACGCCATCGATGAAGTCTTTGGTTGCCGGCTTGTAGCCATCGCTATCCCAAGGCACCTCGTTCTTCGCGATCTTTCCTTCGTCCAAAAGATTCTTGGCCGCCTCGAGGTAGACGTCGGGGAGGTAAATTTTCTTGGCAGTCTCGTGGTACCAAGCTTCCTCTTTCGGCTCTGTGATCTGACCCCAGCGACGCATCTGAGTCAGGAACCAAATAGCATCCGAATAGTAAGGGTAAGTGGCGTTGTAGCGATAGAAGACGTTGAAGTCGGGCATCTCGCGCTTATCAGTTTTTTGAAAGAGGAAGGTCCCCGTCATGCTATTGGCGATCACCTCTTCATCAGCTCCGACATACTCCTTCTTTGAGAGGATCTTGGCTGCTTCCTTGCGGTTCTCCATACTGCCGTCGAGCCATTTTCCGGCCCGAATCAGTGCCTTTACGACCGCAACATGGCTCTTTTCATTCTTATCGGCCCAGGCTTTTGAAACGCCGAATACCTTTTCTGGGTTATTTTTCCAGATATCGTAATTCGTTGTGACAGGCACGCCGATATCACGAATCACTGCCTGTTGGTTCCAAGGTTCGCCGACGCAATATCCGCCAATTGTGCCAGCTTCGAGGGTGGCGGGCATCTGAGGAGGAGGGGTGACTGAAAGTAAGACGTCTGCGTCGACTGTTCCGGTGGTGTCGCTCGCCGTGTACATACCCGGGTTAATTCCGGACGCCGCGAGCCAGTAGCGTATTTCGTAGTTATGGGTCGAGACAGGGAAGACCATGCCCATTTTCAGGGGGTCCCCCTTCTTCTTTGCTGCATCGACAACTGGCACAAGAGATTGGGCAGAGATGGGATGAGGAGGAGTTGGTGAATTCAGCTTTGGATCATTTTTTTGCATCTCTTTCCAAATATCATTCGAAACCGTGATGCCGTTCCCGTTGAGATCCATGCTGAAGGCGGTCACGACCGGCGCCTTTGTACCAAAGCCAATTGTCGCGCCGATCGGCTGGCCTGCGAGCATATGAGCACCATCTAATTCTCCGGAGATCACTCGGTCGAGGAGTACTTTCCAGTTCGCTTGCGCCTCAAGAGTCACATTCAGGCCTTCTTCTTCGAAGTAGCCTTTCTCTTTGGCAATCACGAGAGGCGCGCAATCGGTGAGCTTAATGAAACCTAATTTGAGCTCTGTCTTTTCTAGGTCAGACCCCTTGGTCAGTTCTTTGAGTTTCTCTTCACTGACAGTCGCGGGTTGAATTTTTTTCTGCGGTTCCTTCTTTCCACAGCCGACAGCTGCGAGGGTCATCAGGGAGAAGAGGGAAAGGGTGATCGTTCTTCTGTTCGGTCGAAGCATTCTTGTTTCTCTGCGCAAAGGTTGGAAATGGCGACACTTTTTTGAAACACGTCGAGTCGGATATGGGGGTCCTTGGCTGAGTTCACGACGTGCCTCAGCGTCGTTCAGATATTCCTTCGAAACGTGTTTCTTTCTGGTAGCGGTTTCAGATCACTTCTGTCTCATTTTTCTCTTCGAGAATTTAAGCTGAAAGAGCTCGTTTCCTGCGCGTGTCCAAATTCATGTTTCATCGTGAAATGATATTTCAAAAATAAGTCATGGCTCCCGCCCAAGAGCGTCTGTGTCAGAAGGTCTCTATTTGTGACTCTTTCTGAAACAACTTGGCGCCCAAGAAGAAATAAAAGTAGAGCGATCACTATCGGCCCTCCGGCCTTCAGCGTTCCCGTCTTGACTCGCGTGGTGTCGAGAAAAGAGAGTGGCAGCAGCTCAGGCTCGCTTCAGCGTGATTCCGAGTCTTTCAAGGCGCTTTGATCGGAATCTGCTTTGGGCCGTAGACAAACTCAGGTCGGGGCAGGTAGGGGTTTTTGGGATGACGTACGAGCGGTAGCCCTTCACCATGGTCTTTGCGGAATCGACGCCAGGCAGCCTCAGTGACGAGAGTATAGCCGAGCATGAGACGAATGGGGGGAGTGGGGCTAAAGGCCGAAAGCCTTTCTTCTCCCATGCCGTAGACGATGCGCCACCAGCCTTCTGTTTCTCCCGGTGGCTCGAAGTTTTGGCAGACTCTTTCCGCGCCTGCCCAAACAAATCCGCATACGCCTCGGTGGGCGACTACTTGTGCTCCGACGGGGATCTTCTCCTGCAGCACAGGGACTACCTTTGACCAAGCCGCATAGTCCGGCTCAGTACGAGTGTTATGGGGTATTGTGTAAAACAGAGAGACGATGCTCGTGCCGACGATCAGCGCAGTGATCAGGCGTGAATTTTGCGCCGCGACGAGAGCTAGGCCAAGAGATGTCGGAACGAAGGACATCAGTAGCAGCCGCCAGGAGATCAGGTCGAAGCCAAAAGGTAGGGCAGGGGCTAGGGTCAGCAAACTTGTGAGCAAAAGAGGTAAGCCAAGAGCCCAGCGACGTCTTTTCCAAGTGATCACCGCGAGCACG
>JAKVCH010000272.1 GCA_022447485.1 Polyangiaceae bacterium
ATCAAGCCAAGACCGAAGAAGTGCTCGACCTCATCGAATGGCTACGAACGGAGCTCAAAGCAGCAGATGGTAGCCTCCTTGAAGAGTGGACCCAACTCGCTCATCCCGAGAAAATCATTGAAAAAGAAACGCCCCAAGAAGAAGTCGCCGATATTACGGCAGATAAGAAGAGCTTTCGCAGTAGCGTGCGCAATACGGTCTTTCGCCTTGTTCAAGCGCTAGCGCGCAAAGACTGGCTACGCTCAGAAGCGCTGCTCACCGAGATGGCTCAGAGCCCGAAGGTCACTCCCGCAGATGATATCGAGAAAAATTTCGCCAGTTTTTTTGAAGAGTTTTCGACCCTACGCACCGACCCTCAAGCTCGTGGCGGACGCTACTTTCTGGTCGAAGAAGGCGAAGATGCCTGGCAGATCAGGCAGGTGCTACTCGATGATGCAGACGCTTGCTCGTGGTCGCTGCTTTTCCGAATTCCCCTGGAAGAATCAAGAGAAAGCGGGAAACCGGTGATTCTGCTTGAAGAGATGACTGGCGCCGCTGGCTCTGACTAGTCAGCGCGGCTCTCCAATGAAGGCAGGTAATTTTTACCCCCGATAACTAAGCCGTCGACAAGATTGCCCGCCCGTCAGTTCAAGCCCTCCAATACGGGCGCCCAGGTTTTTCAAAGCTCTGAGATAACTCTTTTTCAGCCTAGACTGTACGAATCGTGGTGACTTTTCACTCGATGCAGCCGCTTCTGTAAAAAGTTCTGCAACTTAACCGTCGATGCCTTCAAAAACATCGAAGAAATGTGCAACATTGCTGGACGATAATTCTTCCCACGAAGCGTTAGAACGAAAAGTGAGTCTCCACCCACGTTAGCCCCCCCAAAAATGGCCAATCAGAAAGTTCTCAACTCAGCTCGCCCCCGGGCTGTATTTTTCGATCTCGCCCTGACATTAGTTGCAGAGATTTCTGGCCGTCTTTATGCCCAAGAGCGCCGGCGTCGCAAGGAAATTTCCCGAACCCACTCTCTTAGAATTGCTTGGTGGCTGGCCCTCTATAGCGTCGGACTCATTAACGCCCAAAAGGTCGCCACAAGAGCGTTGGCAGACTACGAAGGAACTTCTGAGCAAAAGATGCGAAAGGACTGCCTCGAGATGGTCAAAAACAGCCTTGAGCCCCGCATTTATCCTGAAGCTCGAGAACGAGTCAAAGCGCATCTTGATGCAGGGGACCACGTGGCTATTTTAAGCGCAGCAACCCCCTACATCGCTCAACCTATTGCTCACTCGCTCAATATTGACTCGGTCCTTTGTACGGAGTTAGAGGTCGATCAGACTGGAGACTTGACCGGACGCGCCCATCAACCTCTCTGCTTTGGCGAAGGCAAAGTACAGAAAGCAAAGCACTTCATCGAGGAACACGAACTCTCTCTCGCAGAGAGCTACTTCTACACCGATAGCATCACCGATCGACCTCTTCTCGAATTGGTGAATCACCCCCGACCAACCAACCCCGATAGGCGTTTACGCTCCCTCGCTCGGCGGAGAGGTTGGCCTATCGAAGACTGGTCTCTCGGTGCATCCGTTGACTGAGGTTCCTAGCTTGCCGCCGAAGGCAGCTGCATCCAGCTTTCGGGTACCGTGTCTGGAACTCCTCCTTGCGCTGAAAACGACTTGAGAGCCCGGATAATATCGTGAGACTCAGGAAGAAATCGCACGCCTCCTTGAGCATCATTCATGCGCAGGACAGGCACTGTCGTTCTACCTCGTAATGCTAGAAGGTCCTCCCCAGCCTCCGGCTGGTCGTAGAGGTCGATATGTTGCAATTCGATACCCAGCTGGTTGGCGACGAAGAGAACCCGCTGGCAAAAAAAGCAAAATGGAGTGAGATAAAGGGAGAGGCTGGAACTCATAGAAGTGGCCATAGCGCAAAATTGGGCCCTAAGCCCATTCCTTCTCTGGCCGTTTGCTGAAATTAGAGGGAAGATAGAAATCTCTTATCGACTATTACGATAGGACGATTTTTCAGGCTTCCACGGAGAAAGATTCATCGATGCTCGTCGCCACCCGCAAGTACTTTCACTCTGCTGCTGATCTTTTAGGACTAGAAAAGTCCGCACGGCGCATTCTTCTCACGCCCTACCGCACCGTCAAGGTGGAATTAGTTGTCGAGGGAGACAACGGAAGCCTCCTACAATTTATTGGCCATCGAGTTCAGCACGATAATTCTCGAGGTCCCATGAAAGGTGGACTTCGGTATCACCCCACAGTCGACGAAGACCACGCAGGAGCCCTCGCTGCATTGATGACTTGGAAGACGGCTGTGGTCGACGTGCCGTTTGGTGGCGCGAAAGGTGGTATTAATTGCGATCCAGCTACACTCAGTCGGCGTGAATTAAGTGCCGTGACCCGAGAATTCATTGCCCATCTGCACGATGTCATCGGCCCGAACATCGATATTCCAGCCCCAGACATCAACACCAACACGGAAATTATGGGCTGGATTATGGATGAGTACTCTAAATATTCTGGCTTTACACCAGGCTGCGTCACGGGAAAACCTCTCCAGCTTTTTGGATCGGAAGGACGCACTGAAGCCACCGGCCGGGGGGTGATGTATTGTCTAGAATCCGCCCTAGAAAGAGACGGAAAGGCCCTTGCTGGAAGAACCATCAGCATTCAGGGCTTTGGCAACGTAGGAAGTAATGCCGCCAGACTCATGGCCGAAAGAGGGGGGAAAGTGGTTGCCGTGGCTGATCAATACGGCGCTGTCGCCAACCCCCAGGGCCTCGATATCCCTCAACTCATGGCCCACACACGCAAAGCTGGCACCGTCAAGGGGTTTGCTGATGCCGAGGCTCTAGCTAGCGCCGACATTCTCAGCGTGCCCGCGGAGGTCTTTATTCCGGCTGCGCTCGAAGACGCGATCACGACAGACAATATGAAGCAAGTCACGGCACAGTATATTGTTGAGGCAGCTAATGGTCCAACAACACCAGAAGCTCATGAGTATTTAGTGAGCCAGGGCAAAGTGATCATCCCGGATATCTTGGCCAATGCAGGAGGTGTGACAGTCAGCTACTTCGAATGGGTCCAGAATATCCAGCAATTTAGCTGGGATTACGAGCGCGTGGTGCAAGAACTAGAAAAAAAAATGAAGAAAGCCTACCGCGACGTGCAGCGCCTCGCCGACGATTACGAAGTCGATTTACGCCGAGCAGCCTTTATGTTGGGTATCACCCGCGTTGGGCAGGCCTCTTCGGCACGACTCCAAGGAGCCGGAGCTCTCGTTCCGAGTCGTCGGGGAAAATAGACGCAACCTGTACTCATTAAGAAGTAGACGCAAGTCACTCGTCAAGAGAAGGTCGGTGCCTGGAAGTCATTAAAGCGGCTTCCGCTTAGGCTCACCATTTCTGCGAGGGTACTCCTGCGGTGTGGAGCCAGTCTTCTTCAGGCTTAGAATCGTCGCCGTTGGCTGACGAGAAGATGCAGTCAGCTCGACGGACAGGGTCCGGCAAGCTTGGGCTGCTGCCCGCATTTCCTCTTCAGCTTTTTGGCCCTTGATGGCAATGAATTCGCCGCCGACCTTTAGAAAGGGAATCGTCAGCTCAAGAAGAGTTGGCATGGCAGCAACTGCCCGTGCCGTCACACAATCAAAAGACTCGCGCATTTTTTCCCCGGGAGCAGCCAACAGCTCTGCTCGACCCGCGCGGACCTTTAAGTTTTTCAACCCGAGCAGCTCGCCGGCTGTTTCCAAAAAGCGGGCTTTTTTTTCTACTGACTCAAGTAAAGTCACCTGAATATCAGGCCGCATGATCGCAAAAACCATCCCAGGCACGCCTCCTCCAGAACCCACATCCAGCAGAGTCTGGGGAGAACCCAAATACTCAGCAACTCGCACACTTTCTACGATATGGCGATTCCAAGCCTCTTCAGGAGAACGCAACGCAGTCAGGTTCATACGCTGATTTTCCTCTAAAAGATGGTTCAGGTATCGTCGAAGCAAGTCTTCCTTTTCAAGAGAAATAACTACTTCTTCTGCTGGCTCTTCCTCTGTGTTCACAGCAACTATCTGACAGTCTTAGCAGATAAGGTAAAGCAGATTTTTTCCTTAGCTCTAAAATGGAAGATTCAGCTGAACGCGAAAGGACCATTGAGAATCCGGAGCGAGTAGAAGACCAGCATTCGCGTTGGGCGTGATCAGGGTCCCTTCCGTGCCCGTTGGGTAATACACGCAATCGGCTTGCAATCGAATGCCCCGCTCTGGCCAAAAATATTGGTTAAATCCGCCGGTGACACCCGTGAAAAGAGGAGTCTGGTTGCGGACGCCTGATTCAGTTTTGGATTCGGAGGCCAGAGCTTCAAACCTCAAATAGAGCTCAGTCCAATCAAAGATGAAGATGCCTCCTTGGGTGACAAAGCCCAAGGTAGCAAGGGGGTCTTCATCTGGCGCATCAACCCAACTAATACCGATTGATGTATGCAGATTGAAGCCCTGATACTCAAGACTCAAGTCCGTACTGCCCTGAGCGATTTCTACGCCCGGAGCGTCTCCCCCACCTCCAATCTGATAATGTCCTGATGCACCGAAGAGCACAGCCACACCCTCACCGCGAAAAGAAGATCCCGTGCTAAAACGAGCGTACCCGCTGTCACCGAGAATCGTTTGCACCCGGGCACTGAATGCAATGTCGGCAACAGCCGGCGTCCCTACCTCGGCGAATGCGCTTCTCGCACCATTCGAAGTCGCCAGTTGAAAACGAGTTTTGGGTAAATCCCACCAGACCTGGGCACCTTGAACCTGACCACCATCAAAGACACCTCCCACGGCCGATGGGTTGATCGTTAGGGTCGAGTCTGGAGAAAGAAATTGTTCCTGAAAGAGGTTCAGATACCACTGGCCAACTCTCAACGTAAAGTTGCGCCAGGAAAAGTCCGCATAGACCTGCTCGAATCGAACATTGCCGTTATTCGTCGCGCCCACGCGGAGCAAGGTGGTGAACCAATCCGTAAACCTGCCGTAAAAGAACACACGGGTACGAGCAAT
>JAKVCH010000273.1 GCA_022447485.1 Polyangiaceae bacterium
GGATGCCCCGATTCGGGCAGATTCTCGAGAATTGTTCGCTTACGTTTGGGCACATTATGTGCCAGTTTAGGTGGCACATAGGACTGTCCGATCCAGAACCGGACAGTCTTAGCAGCGAAGCACAAAAAAACTTCAATCTTCTCAGTAACTTAGAATTATTCAGCAGATTCATGCCTGCTGGTATGCTCTTTGCTTCATGGAGTTTGATGATTCACTTTCGAACTTGCTCCACAAACTTACTTCGTCGGCACCGCGCGTCGCTCATCGCCTTGACCCTATTTCCAACCGTTTTGGCTTGTGAACAGAAAACGAATGAGTTCGAAGAAACCGACGGTGCCGTTCTGGAAGTACCTGCAAAAACAGAAACTCAAGGCCAACCCCTGATTGGTGACGGCTTCACCGACTTCATTTCCTACCTGCCGAATCACGGTAATGAGGTTGGTTTTTTGGATCATTCGGTAGCGGAAAGCCCACCCAGCGCCGAGTCCGCTGTACAGGCAGACGATGCTACCGGAGGCGCGGAGCGTGCGATTGCCGAAGCTGATATTATTCAAAAAGAAGGCTCGACCCTCTACGCCCTCAGTCGTTTCTCCGGCATCAGCGTCATCGACATCGAAAATCCTGCGCAAATGAAACTCCAGGGGAATCTTCGTTTTCCTGCGACCCCATTCGAAATGTACCTCGAGGGCGACACCGCTTACATTATGTTCAATGACTACGGCCGCTACGAGGAGGATCATGAGAGCCAACAATGGGCTTGGGTGGAGTCGAGCCGCATGCAAGCGATCGATGTTTCCAATCCTTCCGCCATGAAAGTCTTGGGTGACTTCGAAGTCCCAGGAAGTATCTCCGATTCAAGAAAAGTCGGTGACATCATCTACCTCGTGACTTACCAAGGCAGCTGGTGCTGGCATTGCGACGACTCAGCGACAACCCGGGTCACCTCGTTCGATGCAGCCGAACCAGCATCTTTTCGAAAAATCGATGAAATCTCTTTTCAAGATTCCAACGACGGTTGGAGTTCGCGCAGCGTCTCTGTCACAAGCGAAAGAGCCTATATTTCAGGCTGGAACTGGGGCAGCGGTGACGATGGTGCGGGTACAATTGACGTCGTTGATATCTCGGCCCCCGATGGTGCTCTCGCTCAGGGTGCATCGATTCGTATCGCAGGCCAAATCGCCAGCCGCTGGCAGATGGAAGAGGAAGACAACATTCTCCGAGTCATCAGTCAACCCGGCGGCTGGGGTACGACAACACCTCCCGTGCTTGAGACCTTCCGCGTCGACTCCGCGTCTTCTGTTGAAAGCCTCGCTTCTTTAGACCTCGTGCTTCCCCGCCCTGAAGACCTGCGGAGTGTTCGCTTTGATGGCGACCGGGCCTACGCAATTACCTTCGAGCGAACAGATCCACTCTTCACTTTTGATCTGAGCGATCCGGAAAACCCTCGACAACTCGGCGAGTTAGAAATCCCCGGCTGGGTTTATCACATGGAGCCACGGGGTGACCGGATTTACGCCCTTGGCTTTGACACCAATATCGACAACGCCTCCTTAAATGTCTCACTCTTTGACGTCAGCCAACTGGACGACCCCCAAATGCTCAAACGCGTGCACTTTGGTGGCGATTGGGCAAATTTCGCGGAAGATCAAAACCGCATACATAAAGCATTCAACATTCTTGACGAGCAAGGGCTAATCCTAGTCCCCTTCTCCGGCTCTCACTACAGCGAAGAGAATTGCAGTCGGAAGTGGGAAAGCGGTATCCAGCTGGTCGACTTTACCAAAGATGACCTCACGCTGCGCGGCGTTGCTGATCAACTCGGAACAGCACGACGCTCATTTCTAGCGAATGAGCATCTCGTCGGCGTCTCTGACCACGCAGTGCAGGCCTTTGATATCAGCGATCGCGACGAACCTATGGATCTGGATCAAATCGAAGTCGCCCGTAACGTCAACTTCGTGAAAAAGCTCGATGAAGGTATCCTGCGCTTTGGCCGCGACTGGTGGACTGAACGCACTATTTTAGACCTCACCGATGATACTCAGGTTGAAGTCACAGACACCGATATTGAGCTCGATCTCACCAACCTTGGCGGCGAAAATGGCTGGTCGTGCCAGGAGGTCGACGAAAATCATCAAGTCTGGCGCTCAGCTGACTGGTCAGGACAAGTCTTCGTGAACGGGGACTATGCCTATGTACCCCGCTACGAAAACGTCTCTTGGTTTCAAGAAGAAGAAACGTCGTGGGAAGAGGTGAGTCTTCGTACTTTGGAGTTCTTTGTTGTTCATCTCAAGGCAGAGAATGGTCCTCGAATCATTAGCTCGTTCTCGGTGGAACCAACGGGCAGTCGCTATTCGTCCAACCACGAATTTGGTGACGAAATCGCGGAGAGTTCGCATTTCGGTGGTCTGGTTCAAACAGAAAACGCTCTGCTCGTCGGTCGAAGCACTGGTACTTACAGTTCCAGTCGCAGGGGCGGCAACGAAAGCGGCCCCACCTTCAGCTACGATGTCATCGATATTCGTGATGCGGCGAACCCTCAGGTTGTCAGCAAGATTGAAGTCCCTTCACTTTGGGCACGGGGGGGCTGGAGCTATGGCTTTAGCGGCTGCGCCATCGATATGGCTTGGGGCTGGTGGGGTTGGCAGCCCTATGGTTACTTCGCCGGTGAATACGACCAAAACGCTCTTGTGAGCGGGAACTTTGTCGCCAGTCAACACGAAGAGCCTCTCAATGATGGTTCAGGACGGGTACGCTATTACCTCGACCGACTCGATCTCAGCGACCCACAGAACCCTATTTTACTTAACCCGGTCAATATTCCTGGGCAGCTAGTGAACTACAACGATGTCGACCATACTCTTGTGACAATCGATTGGGTTTCTGAAGAGGTCAACGGTCAAAACTGGAGAGATTGTCACGATCAAGATAGATCCAGTGATTATTACTTCGACGAGCAACGTCGCAAGTGCGTCTTCTATCAACGTCGCGTAAACACTCTTGAATTACGAGACGATCTCGCATGGCGTAAGGGAATGAAGAATCTTGAGGCAAACCAACGGGTCGGAGCAATTGCCGTAACGGACTCACGCATTTTCTATGTCGCCGAACTCGGTTCTCAAGACGGCGAGTCGGTGAAATGGTTGGGTAGTTTAGCCATTGATGGCGAGGGCTACCTCTCAGAACTCGAAGATACCGACGTTCAATTGCGCACGGCATGGGGCAGCGCAAATCTCTTCGCTCGCGGAGATCGAGCTTTCATGACCTCTGAGGGTCAACTTCAAGCGGTTGATACGGCCACCGCCAACCCCTCAAGTCAGGTCTTCGAAAAGAATGGCTGGAGCTGTACTTCCTTCGACGTCACCGAAGACACGCTCTACTGCGCCCTTGGTCAATACGGTGTATCGAGCTTCGACCTCGAATGAATCAGAAAGCCGTGTAGTGGTGAGAGGAAACTCGAGCGCTCCCTGAGCCACCGCTTACCTCTAGCTGCATCCAGAGCGAGCTCGGGCTACAAAGAATACGAGCCGAAAGAAAAAACCTCTTGAATGACTGAGAATCATTCAGGAGGTTTTTTCTCTCATTGAAAGCCAGGGCAATATCGGACTACTAAAACCCGATCAGTCCCATTTCTAGGACAAAACCACCGGTCAGGTATTGGCTGAACGCGCCGGAAATCCAGACGTTATTCGTCAAGTGCCCACCAACTCCAACGAACCAAGGCAGCCCCTGACAGCCGGTAATGCGGAGTTCTGGAGAAAAACCAATACGCGGGTTCACACCGATCCCAGCAGAGCTAGCGGCCCATTCTAGGCCCGCATAGAAGTTTGGGCTCAGGCCCAACTTCACCGGACCCTCGTAAATAGTGATTCCTAAAAAACCGAGGCTCTCAAAGCTAATCGCAAAGTTACCGGTGTTCATTGCTGAGAGGCTGAAGCCATTACCCCAGCGGCCGAAACGGAAAATCGCGCCCATTTCTGTCTGACCACCAGGACTATCCAGAAATTTATGAGTCCTGATGAATGCACCAATCGCATACTTTTGCCCCGGGGCGGGTGGCGGCGCCTGGACTACAGGTGGCTTCTGTTCAGGAAGCCTCTCAGCACCCACGGGCACGTAATAAGGTAATTCCGACTTTTGGCTGCCAGTCGAGCTGGGCTCGTCTTCTTGTGCACCCCCTGTCGCAGCATCCACTACCTCTGGTGGCTGATCAGATGCAGAAATGCCGGAAGAAGTGGTGTTCACCTGCGCAATCGCGGGCAAGCTCAAAGCCAAAGTAAAGGGGAACGTGAGGATGAAAACAGAATTTTTCATTTGTCACCGTCCTTTCCACTACGAAAACTATCAACAAAATCTTGGGTGACGGCCCGCATCAATTCAAGCCGTTGCACAGCATGGGGGTCGACATTTGCTGCCACTGATGAACCGCCCGAGTCTACCGCGCTCAACTCCTCGGGAGGCGGTGGAGCCACGGCGCTAGCCACACCCGATGACTCAGACTGAGCCTCTGCCAAAAACCAACCCTGACCCTGAGGTCGAGCAAAAAGAAAGGCTTTTCCCGCGTCGGCAGAGAGCGTCTTTAACGCGGTATTTCGGTAAAACCAGATCGATTCTCCATTTGCCGTTTGGATAGCAGTGGCGTCCAAGGTTGAGGAAAGAACACTCGTACCATTCTGGTCACCGATGGATCGCGAACGAGCCTGCACGGCCTGACGTAATTCAGAACGTTCCGAGGCTGTCATTAGATGGGGTGCACCACGATGCCCGTACTTATCAGAATCGAAGTAGGAGATGCGATAAGCATTCTCACCACCTGCGGAAACGGGGTTCACCTCCAGACTATTGAAGAGAAAAACAACGTCTGCCCCCAACTTGGCCGCTGCCTTGTAAGGCGGAATACGCTCGTTCTCCTCAATCGTTCTCAAGGCGTCCCAGGAGACGACCCGAAAACCATTGCGAACAAGGGCCTTTTCAATCTCACTCAACCAAACGCCACAC
>JAKVCH010000274.1 GCA_022447485.1 Polyangiaceae bacterium
TCCCATCTTCGCACGCCTCCCCCTCCTCCAGAACGCCATTACCGCACGCATTGGAAGGTACACATTCGCCCGAGCCACGACGATCGCAGATGGTACTCTCACACTCTGTTGCGTCTGAGCAATTTTCGCCGTCTTCTTTCAAGCAGCTCGAAGAGCAGCCATCACCGCCAACGGTATTGCCATCGTCGCATCCCTCTCCTGATTCAAGCGCTCCATTGCCGCAAGCATCTGCGGGCTCACACTCACCGGAACCCTCAGAATCACACACCGTGCTCTCACACTCTGTTGCGTTAGAGCAATTTTCGCCGTCTTCTTTTAGGCAGCTCGAAGAGCAGCCGTCACCGCCGACGGTATTACCATCATCGCACGCTTCTCCTGATTCAAGCGCTCCATTGCCGCACGCGTCGGCTGGCTCACACTGACCCGAACTCAACGTATCGCAGATAGCACTCTCACACTCTGTTGCGTCAGAGCAATTTTCGCCGTCTTCTTTCAAGCAGCTCGAAGAGCAGCCGTCACCGCCGACTGTATTGCCATCGTCGCACGCCTCCGGAGACAGGGCGACTCCATCTCCACAATAGCTCAGGACTTCACAGACAGCATCAGCTTCTGCCACATTCTGCGTGAGGTAAAGCACTGTCTCGACGCTCGAGACATCGACCTGATTACGACTAGTATTCTCCGTATCTCCAACTCCGTCACCCATGTACCAGAGCTGCGTCTCCCCGGCAGTCGCGCTTGGGTGATTCGCTAGCCATTCAGAAGGAGCTACGGAGAACCGTCCTAGCTCGTATCCACTCAGCACCTCGTTGTGTATCCCAAGACCAAAGATCGAAAGCGCAACCGAGGCAGAGGTATCACGCACCTGAAAGCGCCCGGCAATCAAACCGTTGTAGCCATAATTGGCATGGGTCCAATTTCCACCGCTTGTCACCTCGACAACCTCTCGCGTGAAGCGATCGACAACAAAGAATCCGAACCGCGACTTGTATAAATTTAACTCATCGCTCGCGACTCCAGTCGTGCCGCCGTCAAAGGTTACCACGAAGGCGGCGTTGTCTACCTCTATGTCAGAGTGGGTCCAGCGCCAATAGTTATATCCAGTACCGAAGGTAAATCTGACTTTATGGTCTGCGTTAGCCGACGCGCGCTTAGACTCCAAATAGACTTTTGCCGTATTATTACCGCCACTATTCTGAGACCAGACTCTTGAGTACGATGATCCGCTTCCGGTATCGGTAAAGAAGGTAGCCACAGTCCACTCACGCCCGTCACCATTGCTCGCTCTCTGCAATGAGTTGAACGCCTGGTCTGCACTGTGCATCTCGCCACTACCGGCATTATGAACGCTTAAGTAAGGTTCTTCGGTGCAGGTACCACTCTCGCATTCACTCGAACTCCCGCACTCAATTCCGCCCTCTTTCAAGCACGAACCGTTGCAGCCGTCCCCCGAAACAAGGTTCGCGTCGTCGCAACTTTCACCAGCTTCCAAGACCCCATTGCCACAGAGATCTGCCACAACGCATGTATTCGTGGAAGTTGTGTCGCAAGCGCCCGTCGCGCAGTCCTCAGAAGACTGACAAGAATACCCCTCTTCGACGAGGCAGGTGGCATCACAACCATCTCCTGGCTCTTCATTGCTATCATCGCAGCCCTCTCCTACATCAAGGTTACCGTTGCCGCAGTTGCGCTGAATCTCAAAACGCATCGTGATGGTATCTGTGTTTGCAGGACTTGAGTCATCGCTAACAGACAGTGTCACGATGTACACGTTGTCACCATCGAGGTCTGTCGGGGCAGAGAAAATAGGTGGAGTAAGGAAGCGCAGACTAGAACCGACTATCTCAAAAAGAGCCGCGTCGTCGCCACCGACGATCTGAAACTCCAGGTCAGTATCGTCTGGGTCGCTCGCTTGGAGGACCGTGGCTAGTGTGACTCCCTCATTACGCACGTAGTAGATGTCATTGAGCCAAACAGGTACCCCTTCACAAACCGAAGGGTTAGACTCGCATTGATAGCCGGTTTCGATGATGCAAGAAGAATCACACCCATCACCCGCATCCGCATTAAAGTCGTCGCACTCTTCCCCTGCATCCAGCACCCCATCTCCGCAGATGGCAGAACAAACACCACTCGCAGAGGCTGAGGGAAAACTGGCCGAGTCTGAATGGTTATAGACGGCAATGTTGATACCGGTGGTTCCAACCCGGTTGACCTGGAAGGGCGCACTGGCTGGGTTTGCTGAGCCTAGTTCATCGATACCACTACCGTCGACGACGAAGATTCTCTCATTGCAGTTTGAATCGAGAGCTGAGCTCAATCCAGACATGCTCAAGACAGGATTATCAAAACCTGATGGCACCGGATTTCCAAGAGGCGTAAACGTCTCTGCCTCAAAGTCAACTTGATAGACATCGAGAGTCTCTGAGTGTGTAAAGTTTCTGCTGATCGTCGGAGCCCAGTACAAGCTCCCATCGAGTTGAAAACTTAGATCTCCTCCGTCAACTTCGCGAGGCTCCGATGGCACAGCGAGTCCACCTGGTAGAAGGGTATCCAGTGTATCTCCGTCAATCCGCTCAATCTGTCGATGAGCATGATTGTACACCCAGAGCCCTCCATCACGGTCTATTGCAAAGCCCCGAATATCAGCATCAAACCAGTCTGCCCCCGCAATGCTATTTGCGTTCACAGGAGACGCACTGAGATCAAACTGGACCAGACGACTCTGCTTCACTCCATTTTCCACGGTGTGCTGAATTCCCCAGAGAGTACCCTCACGGTCCATGGCTACGGCGACAATGGCCGCAGTAGTGCCATCGACTTCAATGGTAGGATTTAGCTCAGAAAATCCAGTTCCATCCTCTGAGATGGAAAAGAGAGTCGTCGGGTGGGTCCCACTGTACTTCCAGCCGGTCCCGATACTGTTCACCATGGTGATATACACTTCGGCTCGCAGCTGCGAGCTCAGGGAGAGCGTAAAGAGAAAAAAAATGAATATGATGAGAGAATGAAAGCGGAAAGTCGGTCGACTTCTCATCCCTGCATAGCTGTTGAGTGGCATCGCAAGGATGCCCGATGCAAAGCGCATACCTGTCGATAAAGGTCCGACAACCGAAGGGTCGAGTGGGTGACGATGTTCTAATTAGGAACACTACGCTGCCCTCTCGATGTTTCGCTCTGACCCACATGAGAGCTGCAGCCGCTCACGTATCACTTACCCGCCGTTGGCCTCAGGAAGAGTGACGACAGGGAACTCAACTCTTGGGACAAGTCGTAAAAACGCGCTCAGCTCGGTGCATTGACACACCTGACGTCGCTGTCTAATCGAAAGCATGATTTCCGGTCTGATCTTTGCCGCTCTTGCCTACGCATTTTGGAACGCTGCCAAAGATGACAGCCCAGCGTCGACCGGATTCGTCCACCTCATCCAGAAGGTCTTCGGTCAAAAAGTTCTCGCAGCTACTTGGCGAACGCTCGCCGTGATTCTTTTTTGTTCTGGGCTGGTCGAAATCTACCAAGACCTGGCGAACTAACCCTTGCAGCAGAGACACGACCTCCAAACGGCCGCGCTAAAAAGGACCTCTTTTCATAGGCGAAAGGGACGGACCCAATTCCGAAGTGTGGCAAGCCCTCATCGACCTCGAAGATTGGCAATGGAATCAATGGACGCGCCTAAAAACCGATCACCCTCCTCAGCTCGGCGTAAAAGGTAAGTTACATGCATCTTACGATGGCAACGATGAGTGGAAGATCTTCCCGTTTGAGTTTGGCGAGGTGAATGAGATCAGCGTCATCGCTTGGTCCGTAACCCTGTGGCCCTCGTCAGGATCCACATCAAACGATGATGGTCACGCTTTGTTGTATGGAAGAGAAGCTTGGTGGCGGGTCTGACTCCGTCCCAGAAGCTGATTCCGCGCGTTCGGATGAGATTGGTGGCTTTCGAACCTTCTGATCAGGCCGTTGCACAACAGCTCGCGCCGACTGTCACTCTCTGGACGCTGAGGACTCATAGCGGTAAGACGCGCCAATGACGGATATTGATCTTTCCGGACTCCCTCTGAAAGCAAAAGTAGCGATGGTTTTTGCCGTGGCAGGAATCATCCTCTCCTTACTCGGCTGGCTCAACAGCATGGATTTGACCTTCAAGGGCATGGAGCCTTTGGACGCCGTATTCGGCCATTCCGCACATGGTAAGCTCTATGTCGGTCTTCCACTTCTCTTTTTGGGAGCCCTTGCGTTTCGTTTAACTGGCGGAAAGGATTATCTCGAGGCCCAACGAAAGAAGAACTGATGGGGCACAGTCTTCAGGCTGCAGCATTCGTTCTGCGCCTGGCAGGGCTTGCAGAAAATCGAAGGGGCCAGAGGAAGATATGTTCGTCAGCGAGGGTAAGCCCACAGCATGGCTGCTCAATCGCCATACAGGTTGATATTGCCAATCGCCTTGTCGCTCTGCAGCATTTTCGGCTGCGACAAGCGCCGGGCTTCGCCCCTGATTGACACACAGAAGAAAGGTGTCGCGCCCACCGCTGCATCCACCAGCCTTTGGGGAGAGGCCTGCGGCCCAGGACTTCGACGACTGTCGCGGAATGGTTGATGTACAAGCCATTGATTTTGACCAACGTGAAGCTCGAAGCGCATGGCGCCTCTAGTCAGCATCGGGGCTCATCATAGCTTCCTGAAGTTCTCAGCGTAGCCATTGCAATGTTCCTTGGGCCGTCGCGGAGATGATCAAGAGCTCACCGCTCTTGAGCAACCCCGACTGGAGGTCAGCAACGGAACGAGCTTCGATCAGTTCAGGGTAACCCCACTCGCCTGCCCCATAGCGAACGAGATTAGGCTGAAAGTTCAAAGTATTGACAGCATCAAGCCAAAGCAACCCGCCCTCGCCCGTGACAGGGTCGACGGCGAACTGTACTTCCTTGGAGCTACGACGGTTACCGTCTAGAGCGAGCACTTTTGGCGCAGACCATGAGCCTTCGCGGCGGGTTCGG
>JAKVCH010000275.1 GCA_022447485.1 Polyangiaceae bacterium
ACCCGGACAACCGTGTTCATGCAACAACGACTCCGGCTATCGCTGACCTCGATGGTGATAAAACCGTTGAAATCGTCGCCCGCCGCGAGGACGGCGGGGTTGTCGCATACAAATACAACGACACAACAGGTCAATACGAGTTCATGTGGCGTCAGATAGCTGGCAATGTCAGCAACCAGGGGCATAAATTCGGCGCCGTATCGATTCATGATATCAATGACGACGGCAAACCAGAGGTCTTACTCGAAGACGCGATTTTCAATGGTCAGACAGGAGCCATCATCAATTCCTCTGCTGGCAGCACTCGATTTTATGGACTGATTCCACTTGTTGCCGACTTCTACCAGATGGGTGCTGTGAACTACGTTGGAATCTTTTCTCAGGCGAGCGTCTTTCTCAACCTGGTGAATGGCACGTGGGACACTACGTTCAACGGCCGCACCGAATTCGCTAACGCCAATAGAGAAGAAAACCTTTTTGCCGCCGCTGATTTTGGTTCGATGGTAGGTGGCTCATTCGACTTCACAGCACTGGACGGTGTGGCCGAAATAGTTGGGGTCGCACAAGACGGAGAGGTCGGCATTTATACGGCTGATGGCACTCGAGTCATGAATTCTGGTGTTTTAGCGAACGAAGAACGAGGTGGCCCGCCGAATATCGGTGACTTCGATGGTGATGGTTATCCTGAAATTGGTATTGCAGGAAAGACCCGTTTCCGAATTTTTGACCCCGATTGTGCTCAAGGCTGTGAGGACGCGGCGAAACATATTCGATGGTCCCAAGAGTCAGACGATGCCAGCGGTCATACCGGGAGCAGTCTGTTCGACTTTGATGGTGACGGCCAGGTCGAGGTGGCCTACGCCGATGAATGCTTCTTGCGCGTTTACAACGGCAGCAACGGCCAGGTCCTCTACTCAACATTTAGGACAAGTCCTACGTGGCACGAGAGCCCATTGATTGCGGACGTTGATGGCGACCAAAACACCGAAATTGTCGTCAACAACGGCTATGTGCCTCCAGGCTCCCTCAATGGCAATAATGAGAACTGTCCAGCCCAACTCGACGCGATTCACCCAGGTATTGGGTGCGACACTGATGCAGAGTGTCCTGCTACTAGTTCATGTTCTGCAGGCTATTGCCGCTGTAGTAACGACTCGGACTGCCGGGGGTCTGCTAGCGCAGAAGATACAGGGCTCAGCTGTGCCGATCCTGTCGGACCGTCGGTTGGTGGTGGTCAGGTCTGCCGTTCCTACCACCCTGGCTCAAATAACGTCGCGACCTACGGCATCCGCGTTTTTCGAGACAGCCTTGATCGCTGGGCTTCTTCGCGAGCCATCTACAATCAGCATGCATACTCAATCACGAATGTGAACGACGACGGCACGATTCCAAAGACCAGCGAGTGGGTGCAAAACTTTGCTCTTGGTGGGCCGAATAATTATCGCCAGCAAAAGCAGGGCGCTGCCGGCTTTGCTGACCTACCCGATATTACCGGTGGATTCCGCGACGGAGACGAAAGCTGCGTAACAGGTGCGAGCAATAGCCGCATCTACTTGCAGGCGACGGTCTGTAATCGCGGCAAGCGTTCGGTTGGCTCCGAGCTCCCTGCTACCTTCTACAAGGGGGAGGCCGGCGGTGAGGTGCTGTGCACCTCTTATACCAACGGTCCAGTCCCTGTAGATGGCTGCAAGCTCGTCTACTGTGAGGTCGGCAACGATGTCGCCGGTCAAACTGTCACCGTTGTCGTCAATGACGATGGCTCGGGGAATCGCTCAACAGTTGAGTGTCGTCCGGACAATAACTCGGACCAAACGACAGTGAGCAGCTGCGAGACGACAAGCGTGGTTGTGCGTTAACCACTTCGGAAGCAGTAGCGATGATTCATCGTCAGAATTGAGCCCTGAGTAGAATTTTACTTGATGAGGGCTTTTGCCAAAAAACGGAAGCGCTATCAGAGTGTTTTTCGCAAACGCCCCTTCAAGACGATTGCTAGTTTTGAACTGTATGCGCAATCGGAGCCAACTTAGCCTTTTACCTTTGCTTGCATTTGCCGTGGTTCATTGTGGCGACGGCGCCCAGCGGCTCAGTGAAGGCGCGGGTTCCTCAACCGGGGCTCCCGTGCCTGCAGAGAATACCGGAGTTAGTACCAGCTTCGGTAATCAAGACGGCGAAGCCGATCCCGATGGCGATTTCATCAAGAACTTTCATGAGGGTCAGGCTGGGCAAGATGCCGATGGCGATGGCATCCCCAACGCTGAAGACGAAGACAGCGATGGCGATGGCTTGACCGACGCCGAAGAAGCCGGTGACCAAGACTTGCGAACGGCCCCCAGTGATACTGATGGGGACGGGATCCCTGACTTTCTTGATGCCGACAGCGACGACGATGGTCTCAGCGATGCCCTCGAAGTCGAGAAGGGCTGGAACCATCTAAAAAGAGATTCAGATGAGGACGGCGTGGATGACTTAGTTGAATATGGGGCGGGTACCGATCCCAATGATCCCATGGACAACCCTGTGGTCAACGGTGACTTCTTTTTTCGGGTACCGTACCAGGCTCCGCCTTCGCCAAGAGAAGGAGCTTTAGTCTTCGAACCAGAAGTCCGGGCTGCGGATGTCTACTTTCTCATGGACTCCAGCGTGTCCATGAACGACCCCTTACAATCAGTCCAAAACAATCTCAGCGATATTATCTTTCCAGGCATCGTTGACGCCATCACCGATGTAGCAATCGGCGCCGGTGAGTTTGACACCTGTCCCAATAATCAAAATAACGGCCGCGACGGCGCCGGCGAGTTGAAGAATATTGGGATACGGCACTTGAGCGATCCCACTAGCACAACAGCAGATGTCGTCGACGCCCTAGAAAACACTTTCTCCCACGATGCCAACGGTCGCCGCACTCGACCTGAAGGTGGACCCGATGAACCCTACGGCCCGGCAATGTGGCTTTGGGCAACGGGCGACCATACCTTCGGCACGGGTGATATCGACGCTCAGGTACCGGGCAACACGAATTACGACCCTGAAACTGACGACCCGATCAAGGGCTTAGTGCCTGCAGACTGTGATGAAGGACGGATTGGCTTTGGCTGTATGCGCGACGAAGCTCTGCCTTTGCTTGTGTTGATTGGCGATGAGCCCTTCAACGAGGGAGATAAATGTGATGTTCATATTTCAAAGACTCCCGACGAAGTTGCAGAAGCACTCAACGAGATCGGCGCGAAAGTCATCGTCATGGGAACGACGGCCAACGGCACGGCCCGCCGGGAACCTTACGAACGCATCGCAGAGCTCACAGGCTCGGTCGACGCCGAGGGCGAGCCGTTAATCTTTGCGACAAAGAGAGAAGAGATGAAAGGCGCCTCAGGCGCCCAACTCGTGCAGTCGGCCATTGAGACTCTTGCCGCTCAAACGCCTCTTGACCTGCAGGCGGTTGCCCGCGACCTACCCGGCGACGATGTGGATGCCACCCAATTCATCGAACGTATCGAAGCCGATGGCGAGGGGGAAAAAGCAGACCCTCGAGACGCCATGCGTATTTGTGTTGGCGGATTGAGTACCTTCACGGGAGCCGACGGGAGCGCCTCGGGGTTCTCTGGCGTAGCGCCAGGGACTCCCGTCTGCTTCACCATCATCGTTGCCCAGAACGAAGTTGTTCCCCCAGCGCTTGAGCCTTTAGTCTTTCGAGCTGCGATCGACGTACAAGACCCCAGCGGAAGTACCCTCGACACGCGCGAGGTTTTCTTCTTAGTACCACCCAAAGCACCCCAACCGGGGGAAGTTATCCGCTAAGAGCCACCGCTCCGACGGGTGGCGAATATCGCTCCCACCCGTCCCGAAACAGCTAGCAGAGCCTCGGCTCAGAGTGAGTCACTGAGCAGCGCTTTCGCTGCAGCTACGCCACTGCACCAAGCTCTCTCAATCCCTCGGCTCAGAGCCTCAGCTGCACCTAACGATCTTGATTGAGCCAAAAGAGACGGCCACTCCTGCAGACTCGCCGTGGGAGGCTCTCCACCAAAGTAGTCGCCACAGAAGAAAAATTTTTTAGATGGGTCTTGGAAGTGTGACGCGCCAATCAAAGCAGAAGGATAAGCCAACCCCCAACGATGGGCTTGGATCGCGCAAGGGCAGCCCTGAGGAGGCAAATCGGCATAATACCTCGCCAACTCGTGGCCTTGGGGGCGCTGCTCAAAGAGCTGGCGCAGCTGCTCAGCGGCGCTCGACCTATCTAGCTTGGCCCAGCTTTGGGCTAGCTCCCCAGTGACTCCCACCCTCAGCTCCCCAGGATTCCCCGACTTCTCTGTCCAAGAGACTTGGAACACCCACTCAACTCCGTAGGGGTAATTCTTCAGCGCATCTTCGGCCTCGCCAAAAATGCTATATTTCATCTTGCTTTCAAAAACGCCTACAGCTTGGCGCGGCGGCAGCGCCAAGACGAAGCGAGTCCGATGATGAGCGTGACCTGTGACAGCAGCATGGGCCGTCGCGCTCTCTTGACGCTTCACTTCCCAACGAAAGCCCTCGGGATGAGAAGTCAGCTCATGCAATTGGCTGGACGATTGGAGTTTCAACCCAGCGCTCAGCGCGACCATCCAATCCCGCGAGCTTGTACGAAAACGAAAATACCCCTCCGCTTCCTCGACTAAAAGGCCTTCCTTCACCCAGCAACGACAGGCCTCGAGAAAGGCCGTGGTCCTGGCCCAGAAGGAGGTAGCGCCTTTCTCGAGAGTCACACCGGGTCGAGGACTCGAAAAAGAAGCCACCCTGCCTCCGGGAAAGCGTCCTCGATCAAAAACAGAAACGGCACACCCCGCATCGCTGAGAACGCGGCTCGCACTCAGCCCCGCGACGCCCGCACCGATCACGATGACGAACGGTGATTCCTTTGGGTGATTTGAGTCGAGGCGTTTCTCCATCTTGGGCCTGCAGGGTCGCAAACTTTGGGCAGTGTGCAATCAACGAATCACGGCGGACCGCAA
>JAKVCH010000276.1 GCA_022447485.1 Polyangiaceae bacterium
TTTTTCGGCCACATAAAAAGAATAGCTTTCGACGCCGTCACAGTTCTTCGATTCGAGACGAAGGAACTTCGTAGGTGGCGCAGCCGGGTCGGCGAGTCCTACCGGCTTGGTGCAGTTTTCATCGGTGAAAGCCACACGCGTCGAGTATTCGGGAATACACGCGTATTCATCGGTAGCGACAGGGTGGAATGAACACTCCTCGTTCAGCTCTTCGTCGAAAAGAGCTGTGCGCAAGTAGGCACCGGATCCCCCATCAAGCACCTGGACCTTCAAGCGGCTCCCAGAGCGTTCGCCGTGACTGCCCGGGACTGCAAGGTCACGGAGCTCGTCAACCTTTGCGGCCACATCAGGCGAGAGCTCTCCCCAGAATTCTGCGCTGCGGGTATCGTGAGCGTCATTGTCGTTACTTGAGCCAGCTTGAATTACACAGGAGGTCACCCAGACGCCAGTCAACAGAACGGTGGTAGAAAAGCGCTTCATACGGAGAACAGACAAGTCGGTGGACCGAAAGTTCCAGTGCGCCGACCATTTGGAGATCCGCTTGCGCTCTCTCTTATGTTTCGCGTCGCGCTCATTGGCGCTCGTGGTCTTTCAGACAATCGGCGTCAATCCGTCGTGTCCTTTCTTGACCTCGATGAAAAGCGCATCATCGACAGTGGCGTTGAGTGGTGTTGGCCTGGTCATAGCACTCACGCCGCGAGTCTGATGCAAGATATTCGGATGCTTCTGCGCCTTGTTGAAGATCTGCAAGGCGATGGGTTTAGAGGACCTCCGCCGCGCCTTCCGGCGGACACGGATGAGGGACCATTTGGGCATGCTCAGCAAACCACTTCTTGGCGTTGGCGTAGCCTCCCTCTTGTTTGATGAGGTAGCCAAAAAGAGCACTGAAGACCACAAACATTCCTTCGTCAAAATACCTGGATGCCCACAGGGGCTCTTGAGCAACATCGTATTCCTTGCTCAGGAAATCGATGATGTCTGAAGTCTCTAGCATGACCACTTTCCCCTCTTCGGTTTCCATTGCCGGGAAGGAACATTTTCCACCGTTGACGGCTGCAACGTACTCTCGCACGGGCGGGCAATCGTAGATGGGTTTGACCTTTTCTTGAATACCGGCCGCCGCAAGAAAGACCACCAGCTTCGTACAAAAGGGACATCCTGCTTTGAGAAATAGACGCCTTTGGCCCTCGGATGGTTGGGGAAGCTCCTGTGCAATTTCGATCATGTTTTTCCTTTCCGATTTCGATGGCCGACTGCAGTCAGTGAGCACTGAGTGGGTCCGACGGTGATTGGGGGAGCTTTCCTTTCCCCCAGAGCCGAACCCTAGCAGAGGTGAGCGCCTGAGAAAAAACAGCGAAAGTCCACCGGTTATGCTCCAGGACAGACGGTGGCATTGGACGGCTACGAGTAGACAGCGCGCTGCCAGACCAATGTTGACCGGCGAGTCAATCATGGTGTCGACAATAGCGGGGCGCCTTGGTCGGAGCCAATAAGCTGCCAGTGACCCCTGACCCGAGGGTTACCAGCAGTGCACGGCCCAGATGATTCGCTAGAGCTATCACTGTCAGTTGGTGTCGTTTCGTTGAAAGCGTGATGTAGTCTGACAATTTTATGAAAATCTTCGGTCGCGCCAGAGCCCATTTGCGCCAATTCCTTCGTGAGATCAGACTTTTGGGAGTTGGCGAAAGGCAGCTCCCAGGGGCTGACGCTGCAGCCAAGCCCTCTCTTTAGGCAAGCGACACTACGAGCTCGCTGAGGGTCTGGCCTCTCCAATAGCCTATGTTGATATCCAGACGTTCAAGGGCCACATAGCCGGCGCCTCCGTCTTTGTTCCTCGCCGTGAGCATTTCGACTTGGCCTTGTCCTTGTCCTTGGTTCTGGCCTTGCCCTTGTCCAGGGCCGCCCGAGCCGTCGGCGGTCTCGTTTGAATTCGGGCTCTCTTCGAGCGTCACGCCCGCACAAGCCGAAACCAAAACATAGATCAGGCCAGACCCGGCCAACCAAGAAGCAATTTTTCGTAAGATGACGGCACCCGAGCAGAAAAAACCTCTCGCGGGGAACCTTGAAAGCTTTGCTTGTGGCCCGGTCGCGCACCACTTCAATATGACGCGATAATCAGGTACCTACCTTCTTATTCGAGGTCCAGAGCCAGACCAAGTGTCGTGATGAGTTTCAGGATTTGTTCAACACCAGAAGATGAGAAAGAAACGATTCCATAAGATTGGTGGCTATGCCATTCTTTTTACTTTCCTTAGTCTGCCGTTTTGGGGAGGCCCTGAGCCTTCAAACACGATTGAAGCGCCCAGTGAGCGTCACTTTTCACCCGGAAATGCACTTCCATCCATCGACTGGTCCAAGCCCGACGGGAGTTGCACCACGAAGGTGCCGCTTGGTGGGGGCTACTATCGTGACGAGAAGAGTATCTTTGTGCAGGGCGAGGAGACGAACTATTTCGAGCTGAATGGTGTCGATGTTAATAGTTTCAAACTGCTTAGTTACGACGACACCCGCGACGTAAAAGACAAGCTTAGCTACGTCGACACCCGCTACGCAAAAGACAAGCATCGCATTTATTGTAACTCTCGCGTCCTCAACTCCGTCACCTATACATCTTTCACAGTCGTGGCCGAGAACTACGCGCACGATGAGCATCGCGTTTTCTACTCTTGTGAAGAGATACCCCTCGCGCATGCTTCCAGTTTTCACTCTTTAGGTTGGGATTTCGCTGCTGACGAATTGCACATCTTTCATCGAGGAGAGCCTCTATTGGAAGCGGATGTTGGTTCTTTTCGGGTTCTCAATGCCCACTTCGCTACCGATGAGCGTCACGTCTTTCTTGGGGGAGAGGTTCTTGAGCATGCCGATCCTGAGTCTTTTCAAGTTTACAACACGTCGCGTAAAAAAAGCTGGGTGAATACTCAGAAACAAGGCTGGGCCCAGGGTAAGAGAGGAGTCTATTTTTTGGAATCGTTAGTCATTCAAAAAGCGGCTAGGACCGTGCGTCCGCTTGGGCGAGGATTCGCTGTGATTGATGCGACCGTTTATTGTGAGGACAAGCTCGACGCAGAGCTCGACGGAGAAACTCTCAGGGAAGTGAGTGAGGAATCCTTTTACGTAGCCGATAAGTCTGGCGTGTACTACCAAGGCTTTAGCGATTGCCACACCTACGATCAGCTCGAAGGAGCTGACCCGGAAAGCTTTGAGGTGCTCGTTCATCACCTTGAAGCTGATGTTGCTAAAGACAAGCATCAGCTCTACCTCGGACCGTCTCGAATGAAAGCTCCTAGAGTTCACTTGCCGAGCTTCGAGTCGATTTCGTGGAGTAAGTATCGAGATCGAACTCAGGTCTATCGACTTGAGTGGTTCGATGGCCCCTTTGTTTTGAAGGTAGTCGAAGATGCGGGGCCAGATGACTTGCGAGCATACAAAACAGAGCAAGAGTATCGCTGTCGCAAAAAAGAGAGAAAGCCGTAATCTTGGGAGGCGGAGAAATATATTCGCAACCAGCCGTCCTCTTCAAAAAGCACAAAACAAGCATAAGAAACTCTCGGCTGATTCAAAACGAATTGCTCCCAGAGCGCCTGTGTCGCTACCGCTGAGAGTAAAGAATAGGTGCTCCGATTGCGGTACTTTATGCAGTGAATTTACCCAGCCGGGAATATCTACATCACCGATGGGCTCGAGCGCTCCCTGCGTCTTGTTCCAAACTCCAATACGGTACCAGGCTGGCAGGAGCATGGTTTGAGAGTCGGCGAAATATCCGCCGGCTGGACCTGTTACGTACTCGCCCCAATCGCCCTCTGAACGAACTTCTTGTTTCAACTCGAGCAAGCCGCTCTTCGAGTCGCGCGAGAAGACGGAAAGAATACCCACATTATTATTGGCCAAGTAGAGAGCATCCCCTTCTGGACTTCTGCCCCGAGCCCTTCGTCGCTCAAGTCATGTTCCTCCGTGTCATCACACCCGCAGAGGCTAGAGCAAATCAATAGGCTAATCCCAGTCAACCAAGAGACTCTGCGGTCTGCTGAGTGTGGTGAGGCAGAGGAGATAAGAAGTGGGGTCCCTCAAAATGATGGGGAGCGCGAGCGTTCGTTGAATCTCCAGACTAAAAAGGTGTGGGGTAGGGTCAGTGTCGCGAGACCGATGAATAGGTACGCTAAAACTTGGTCGCTGACTCCGACGTGGTTCACCCAAAGGCCAAAGCCGACTACCCCAATGAGAGTCGGAATGATAATCGGCAGAGCTCGTTTTGCCAGCTGCCTCCAGCCCGACTTCCGGGACACGCGCAGTGCTACCTGACTGAGATGGGTAAGAGCATGGAAAAGACCAAAGAAAACGCTGAACGCGATGAAAGGATCGGCAACGAGAAAGAGCAGGGTGAGTGTGCAGAGCTGCGCGATGCTGGCGAGGCGTGAGTTGGGGTGTTCTTTGAGCAAGAGCGCAAAGTTTAACGAAAAAAGCCCGAGGAATAGAGTCCAGCCAAGCTCTGCTGAGGGCAGTCGAGGGGTGACGCCCATTGCCACGAGCACGCCTGCCACTGCCGTCGGGTGCAGCAGAAGCGGAGCTATCCCGAAAAGCCCACCCCGAGCGACCACCTGGAGCAGGTCCATCGCCTTGTGCGTCTTATCTTCATCAAATTCGGCTTCTCCAAAATGGTAGGCCGAGAGAAGCAGGAAAAGAATTAAAGCTACGGTGGGGATGAGCCAAAAGAGAAAACCCATCAGAGCCATGGCCGCCAGATAGCAGCCGATGAAGCTCAAGCCGGAGCGGCGGAGTGAATACCGGGCGAGCACTTGGTCAAGGGAACCATGAAGCACGGCGAGTAGTATCAGTCCGACCGCGAGAAGTGTTCGGTGCTCGAGATAGGCGGCGGGCCGAGCAGCCTCCAAGCAGATGATGAGGCCAGCCCCCACAATCGCCAGAAGCTGCAGCGGTTTCATGTCGAACCCTTCCTGCCTGTACCAATCATGAGCGCACCAGTG
>JAKVCH010000277.1 GCA_022447485.1 Polyangiaceae bacterium
CTTAGAAGAGCAGGGCGGGAGCAGCGTCTGTGTAGAAGGGGTCTGCACGCTCCAGTGTTCCGAAGATAGAGCTGATTGTAATCAAGACTCGAGTGACGGTTGCGAAGCCCTTCTTCAGAGTGATGTGAATCATTGTGGGGTTTGTGGGCAGGTCTGTTCGGATGCCAGTGGTGTCGCGCAGTGCGTTGATGGCGAGTGCGCCTCTTTTTGCGCTACGTGCGAGGAGCGAGCTCATGCGGACGTGACTTGCGGTGGCAGTTCGTGTGTTTGGACGTGTCAGCAGGGCTGGAACGACCTAGACGCAGATTTAAACCAGCCTAATGGATCGAGTTCAACAGGCTGTGAAGCGAGGACAATTCACCTCATTCAGAGAGCCTCCAATGCTGCAGATGCCGGTAGTAGTGGACTAAACCTTTCCCTCAGTATTGATGATCAGGGGGGGATAATCGGACACCGTGTCTTGTTCGTCGCGGTTGTGTCTCGAGAGACGAATGATTCGCGCGTTCCTTCGCGGGTCACCTACGGTGGTCAAGCCCTGACTGCAGTGGGGAGTGGTGCTATCGAAGAGAGTCGCGGTTTGTTCTCTGGCCTCTACTATCTCGACGAATGTGGCATTCAGGCTAGCAATGGGAACGACACGGTTCGCGTCGAGACGAATATTGCGGACTGGGGAGGCTTAGCGATGGAGGCCCTGCTCTTTGATAATGTTCGCCAAGCGATTCCCTCTGCGGATTCAGTGACGCTGACGGAGGCAGCTAAGCTGACGCTCTCTCCGGGGGAGCGAGCCTTGGGCAGTTGGTACCTTGGCGTCGTGGGTGCCGAAATTACTGCTCCGCTTTCCGTAGATTCGCCGTTTGGCGAAGATGATTCGACAGTCCTGGTGGGTAGTTTGCTTGCCAGTGCCTTTTCAGTATTTGATGCTGGCACCGGCGCTCAAAGCGAGACCTATCGTTGGTCATCGAGTAATGGCAATCCCTACTTTGCGGGTTATGGGGTTGAGGTCTTGCCAGCTCGTGACGACGCGGTTTGCGGTCTTTAATCACGGCAAGCCAATACTTTTGGGCTGATTCGCAGAAGAGACCCAAGCCAGGTTGACTGGTTTATGGACTCTTTTTGATTCGTTGCGAATCAATCATCTGTTGCATCATCTCTCGAATGCTCTCTTGGGCGGAGCGAAAGGAGACACCAAGTTCGTTGACGGCCTTGGTGTTATCGGCCCGAAACGGGTAACTAATATTTTTGCGAATGTAGTCACGAGTGAGCGCCCGGTCGAAAAGTGGCCCAAAGAGCCAGGCGACCCATTTCGGAAGTGTTCTGCGTGGAAAAGGGTAAGAGTCTCCAAATTCTGCGCGAAGAATATTTGCGACTTTCAGGAAGCTGAAGTCATGTCCTGAGGTCAGGTAGCGTCCTTGTGCATTCTGATTGAATGCTGCGGCAATATGTGCCTGGGCAACATCTCGTACATCGACAATACCGATTTCCAGGTCAGGAACTCCCGCCTGCATCTGACCTCCGCCCAACTGCTCCATGATATGAAACGACTCGCTCGTGGCATGGGGGTTGATTGCTGGACCAAGCACGAGGGAGGGGTTAATCGTGACAAGGCGCCAGCTCGCTTGGCTCTTGGCTATTTCCCAGGCAGTGCGCTCGGCCATTGTTTTTGAGTAGGAGTAAGGTTGATGCCCAAGGGATGAGCTAGTATTCCAGCAGCTCTCATCAAAGACTCCTTTTTCTGTATTTTGGAGATCTTGGTTGTCTCCATAAATGGCAGCGCAGCTGCTTGTGAGAATGACAGTTTTGACGCTCTCGTGTTTGGATACCTCCTCTAAGAGATGGCGAGTGCCATCGACAGCGGGGGCGATGAGATCGCGTTGTGGGTCTTCAACGGCCAGTCGAAAAGGCGAGGCTGTGTGGAAGATGATTTTACAATTTTGCATGGCTTCGCCGAAGCTTCCGGGTTGCAGAAGGTCGGCCGAAAAAAGCCTAAGCTCGCCGGGTAGGTTTTCCGCCATTGACCGCAAGGGCGAAATTTTCGTTTCGTCGTCGAGGTTACGTACGGTCGCGTGGACGGTGTTGCCGGCTTTTAAGAGCTCGTGGACAATCCAGCCAGCGACATAACCGCTGGCACCAGTGACAAGAATTGGCGAGGGAGACTGGGGCATCTGCATCCAACGACTCTAGTTCGTTTCCAAGCCAAGTGTAGTCACCGTGACTTCAATAAGAGCAGCGTGCCTGACTTCCAGACCGTTGACGCATTCTGGGAAGAGCGCGAAAATGGCTCTTCAGCGCTGCGCAGCTTGAAAAACCAACCTCCCCGGAAGGAATAGTTCTTGGATTGATTGGCTCAAACGCCAGCGGAGAGTTCACCAGGCACCTCTTTTTCTAATCTTTGGCGAAGAATCTCAGGTTTTAGGCCGGCTAGCCGTTCATCCCGATCGAAGAGCCGAAGGATGGCACGGAAATGCGGAAGAGAATGAGAGACAGCAGCGGTCAGAACGTTTTCGGGAGTTGGGGTGTGCTTGCAGTGCGGTCCTTCGCGCTGCGGTCTGTGACACTTTTATCGATCGGTGGCGCCCTTTGTCTTGGTTGTGGCGATGATGGTGGAGGTGGCGGCGGAAATTCGGGAGGGGGTAGCTCTCCTGGCGGAGCGCCTCCGGTGACAAGCAGCCTCACAGAGCTGCAAGATGCCAGCGTCGAAGAATGCCCTTTTGGTGGCACTAAAATCATTGTGGGTATTGATGAAGACGGCGATGGTCAGCTCAGTGATGATGAGGTGAGTGAGGAGCGACTCATTTGTGAGTCAGAGCCGAACTATCCCGTCTTGAGTCGTTCAACTTCTTTGGAAATTAATTCTGAAGAATGCCGCTATGGCGGAAACCTTGCTGAATATGGGCCTGATTTAAATGAAAACGGAGAGCTGGATGATGAGGAAGTGACCTCGTCTTCCCTTCTCTGTGAGAGTGCGCGTGTCGCGACGCAAAAGCCTTTCGACCGAGCTCCCGAGGGACCAGAAGGAGGGATGACGATGAACACCTCTGGCGGTGTGGGTACGGTCAATTCTGGTGGAGATGCGGGTAGAATCACTCATTATATGGGCTACGGCAGCAAGGGCGGTCATGTGCATGCCTATCGGACCGGTGCACCAGAAATACCGTTGATGACGCCAACGGTGACCACCAATCTCGGCAACAAGCCCTTCGAGGTGATGGCAGATACGACGCTTGTGGCACAAGTTGATAATGCTGGACTGGTGGAGGGTGACGTCTATTTGAACAGTGATTTTAACAGGATTTATGTACTGGAAGGCGGTGTCGATGTAGCCGTAACAGGCGTTCATATTGCTAGTGGAGTGACTCTAACGCTGGAAGAAACAAGCGCTGGCTCGGTCGAGCTAGAGGTGGTGAATGATATCTTTCTAGAAGGCACACTTCGCACTGTTCTCGAGGTAGATGGTGTGAGCCGCGCGGGTTTAGAGTTAGAATGTGCGAATTTTATTAGTGCGCCTGGAAGCCTAGTCCAGTTGGATGGCGAAGATGGGGCTGCCTTAGGTGGTGAAGGTGGTGACTTTGAGGTGGATGCTTACCTGACGGGCACTCGCTTAGAAGGCTCATTGGGGAGCATTATTGTCGAAGGGGAAGTTCGAACTTCAGGGGGCCAAGGTGAGACTGGAGGTCGAGGTGGTCATATCGACCTCAATGCAGCCATGGCTTTGGTGACAACGGGCCAACTGACGACTGACGGTGGCAATGGCAGTTTTGGAAATGGAGCAATCGCTGGAGATATTGACCTTTATACGGACTACGCGAGTGTTCAAGTTGCCGGAACTCTCAGCGCTCGCGGTGGTGATGGTAGTGACAACGGTGCTAGCGGTGGTGATATTGCTATCGAGGTTGATTATGTTGGTGATGTGTTGATTATTGCATCAGCCAACTTAAGTGGTGGTGATGGCGGGACAGGTGATGGCGGCAATGGGGGCGACGTAGACGCCTATATGTATGGTGGCGGCTATTTTGCTGACTTTGATTTGACGTCCAGAGGAGGAGATTCGAATAATGCCTCGGGGGGTGATGGAGGAGAGCTCGATGTTGAGTGCTCCTACGGCAGCAATTGGGCTGATGAGGGGTACACCCCAACGAAAGACTTTGTCGTTACGGGTAATATTGACCTCCAAGGTGGCGAGGGAGCAACCGGAGGCGATGGCGGCGATATTGAGCTCGATGGCTACCACTACTATGTGCCTCTACAGCAAGAGATCCTCCTCTACGGTTACTCAGACTTTATCGCGAATGGTGGTGATGGGGTATTGCGCGGCGGCGGAGGAGGCTACGTTGAGTTGGCTAATTATTATGGGGAGGACGAGAACCAATACTACTATGGTGGCGGTGTAGTGAATTATGTCGACATCACTGCTTTAGGTGGTAACGCCTCTAACGGTGATGGCGGTGTGGGGGGTAGCGTTGAGATGACGACAGACCCTTACTATTCCTACATGGTCAGCGAGCCAACGATGATGGTCCTCAATCATGGGAATATTGTGGCGACTGGCGGCCAAGGGACTACCGCCGGAGGAGGCGGGGGCGATATCTACTTTTATGCCGCTCAAGCACTCCTATCGGATGGCGAGATTGTTCTCAACGGAGGTCAAGCAACCGGAGATGGGGCGCGAGGTGGTGACGCTGATAGCTCTGCGCTGGAGTTCTTCTGCGACTTCGGGCCTGCCGACCTTTCTGGGGATATTTCAATTCGAGGCGGCGATGCTCTTGGCCTCACGTCTGAGGCTGGCGATGGTGGCGAAGTCGATATCAGCGGTGTTCAGGCTAACGTCAGTGCAGCCTTCGATACTCGTGGTGGTACCGCGAATCTCAGCGATGGTGTGGGCGGCGATGCGAAGTTGATCAGCATCGTCGCGACCACTGGAGCACCAGTATTTACAGGTAGCTATCAGGTGCAGGGGGGCGATGGCGCTACGCCAGGTG
>JAKVCH010000278.1 GCA_022447485.1 Polyangiaceae bacterium
GAACCGCAGCACGTCCAAAGCCGCTGTCGGTGACAACTTCTACTTCGACGGTGGGGTTTCCACGGGAATCAAGAATTTCGCGTGCTGTGACTTCAATGATCTCTGACATAGGCCGCGCGGTACCATGAATTGCCGGGGATCTTGAGGGGAAAAGAAGGTTTTGACCTCTCTTTTTGCAAATTTTCTATGACTGATAGAAGAATGGCGAGGTCGTCCGCTTCCATCGAGGAATCCTATGCTTTTCTTTACAGACGAGTCAGGCAATCGCTCCATCATTTTTATTGTGATTGTAATTCGCGGATGGAGCTTGCACCAATGGACGATCTTGGTTGACTGAAAGTCGAGACAATGTGCGGACGATTTGCCATGGCCGGCGACTGGGCCGACTTTACCCATAAGTTTCAGCTCGGCTCCTGTGTCGATGGCGGCGTCAACCTTGTTGATGATGTCGATAAATGGAGGCTTGATGGGGCGCACGAGTTGCGCCCGCGTTACAATATCGCGCCCTGTGCGACGTCGGGTCACGATGTGCCTGTGGTGGGAGCGAGCGGGCTGAGTCTGGCGCGCTTCTGGTATGTACCAAGCTGGTGGAATCAACCCTTGTCTCAACTCCCGACGGCATTCAACGCACGGAGCGAAGAGCTTTCACAGAAAAAGTTCTTTCGAGGTTTTCGTCGGGTGCTGATTCCGACGAGTGGATGGCGTGAGTTTGTGCGCGATGGAAACCAGAAGCGAGCCTTTGCTTTCGAACGAGGAGCTCAAGAGGCGGGAGGGGGCGAATTTTTTTCTTTTGCAGGAATCGCAAGCGACTTCATTGATCCTGTATCGAGAGAGGCTGCGACGGGATTCGCTATACTAACAACAATCGCATCTCCGCTCGTGCGTCCCTACCATCACCGCATGCCCCTACTTCTTCCTCAGGAAGCCCAAGAATCATGGCTTGATGATAAGGAGAGTTTTGAGGGTTTAGTGAAGCGCTTGACTCTTTTAAGTCACCAAGCTCATCATGATCGAGCTTCGCCTCTAAGCGTCTATGAAGTTTCGACCTGGGGAAATTCTACCCGGGTGGAAGGACCTGCTTGCATGCTGCCCATCGAGCAGATGCCTCAACAAGAGCGCCAGCAGAAATTATTTGATTAGGTTGTTTTTTCTGGGGTTTCGCCTTCTTCGCCAGGTGGTTCTTTGTTCAACTTTACCTCGGCAGTCTGGCTTTCTGCTTCCCGAGCTGCTTTGGCTGCAGCACGCTTTTCGGCGATGTCCTGATCGTGCTGATCGTAGGCGAGGACGATTCGCTGGACGAGGGGGTGGCGCACAACATCGACGTCTGTAAAGTGACTGAATGCAATTCCATCGACATTCGACAAAATCTGTTGAGCCGTAGCTAATCCTGAGCGTGAGCTTTTCGGGAGATCGGTTTGCGTGATATCCCCAGTCACGACGGCTTTCGATCCATAACCGAGTCGAGTGAGGAACATTTTCATCTGGTCGGTCGTGGCATTTTGAGCCTCGTCCAGAATGACGAAGCAATCATTCAGCGTGCGACCACGCATGAAGGCCAGTGGAGCGACTTCAATTTGATTGCGTGAACGAAGTTCCTGAATCTTTTCATAATCCAACATATCGTTCATGGCGTCGTAGAGGGGGCGCAAGTAAGGGTTGACCTTCTCTGAGAGGTCGCCTGGCAGAAAGCCGAGCTTTTCGCCGGCCTCCACCGCAGGGCGAGTTAAAATAATTCGTTTCACTTTGCGTTGCATCAAAGCCGATGCCGCCATCGCCATCGCGAGATAGGTCTTACCCGTACCTGCTGGGCCAATACCGAAGGTCAAATCGTATTTACGAATCTGGGCAAGATACTCGCGCTGAGCGGCGGTTTTTGGCGCAATCGGTTTACGTCGAGGGGTAATCAGAACGACTTGCTCGAGCAGGTCTTCGAGAGAGCTTTTCGGGTCACGCTCTAAGCCGCGTACCGAGTGTGCGACATCACGCACACTGATATCGAGACCTTCTTTCAGCAGCTTGGAGGCTCCTCTTAGAAACCTCTCGCAGATCTTCACCTTCGGCTCAGCACCAGAAATAAGAATTGAATTTCCCCGGGCGCTGACTTGCGCACCGCTGCGCGTCGCCACTTCCTTGAGCAGGGCAGAGTGGGTTCCGGTGAGCCGAAGAATTTCTTCTTGAGAATCGAATGTCAGCTCTAAAGTGCAAGCTTCTTCTGGATTTGCGGGTGGAGCCGTCGTTGCTGGTGAAGGAGAAGTTTCTGATCGTGCTTGGGTCACAGCTGATCCTTATCAGCCGAAGGGGGAAAGGTCAGTTTCTTGGCCCAATTGGATGAACTTATTTACTGGAAAATGATGAAATTGGTGCGATGGCTCTCTTTGGGCGCTGCGGTTGGGCTCAGTGCGGTTCTTTGGCCATTTTTGCAGGGCGAAGTAGCCCTGCCTCCTAGCCTTTCGAAATTAGAGTCTGCACGACCAAGCGGCCCACCTGTCGATTTAGGCAAGATGGATCTCACTCGGCTCGATCAGAGACTGTCAGGGATCACGACTCCCCTCGAGGCCGGTTATCGGGCTCGGCTGACATTGAACCCAAAGGTGCAGTCCGCTGCCTTGCGAACGATGAAAAAGTATCGAGTTCCAGAGGCTGGCCTAGTTGCCTTGGAGCCGAAGACAGGCAAGGTGATCGCTTACGCGAGTTACCTTCATGAGGGTGATTCTTTTGACGTTAACTTACGTGCTGACCCTCCAGCGGCTAGCGTATTCAAGGTCGTTACGGGCAGCGCCCTCGTAGAAAGAGCAGGTCTCAGTCATAAGACGGAACAATGCTATCGTGGCGGTCGTAGTAAGATTACAGAGGCGGAACTCAAAGATAATCCGAGTCGCGACAAGTGGTGCGCAAATTTGGGTACAGCGATGGGGCGTAGCTTAAACGTTGTCTTCGCGCGACTTGCGAGAAAGCATCTAACGCCTCGCGATTTAACTGAAGTTGGAGGTGCTTTCGGCTTCGGTACGCCCGTTCCTTTTGTGGTTCCTAACGAGGCGCCGACGATTGATATCCCCGAAGACCCTCTGGAATTCGCCCGAGCTTCCGCCGGATTTTGGCATTCGACTCTTTCACCTCTTGCCGCTGCGTCTTTAGTCCAGACGATTGCCAATGGTGGTGTCACCCTCGAACCTCGAATTGTGGAGAGCGTGGAGCGACGCGGCAACGTTGTTTGGACGGCTCCTGATCAACCTCGGGTTGTGCGGCGCGCCCTTTCTCACGACACGGCAGAAGAGGTAAAACGCATGATGCTCAACACGGTCAACGGCGGATCGGCACATAAGATTTTCCATGACCAAAAGGGTCGCTCGTTTTTGCCCGGTATTGCTGTTGCTGGAAAGACTGGCACGCTCACGAAGCATCGGGAGAATCGCCACTACACTTGGTTGGTTGCATTTGCGCCAGCTGAAGATCCAGAAATAGCCGTCGCGGCAGTGATCGTGAATACACCACGCTGGCGAATTAAGGGACCACACCTTGCTCGCGAAGTTCTGCGAGCGCACTTTGCTGATCAGGGAGTGAAGGGTGTCTCATTTCCGCAATAGAGCTGAACGGCGGGTAGGTCAGCTGGCCGGAAAAGGTTTTCGTACAAAACTTGGTAAATTTTTCTTTTACTGAAATTTATTTTCTTAAAACTTGCTTTTTCTTGCGATGGCCTCAGATTGAGAAAGAAGTACAGGCTCATCTGAAGTTGTCGTTATCTTAAGTTGAACTCAAGAGGCGGCCACGCAGCGCGAACTACCAAAGATCTTCTGCATTTAACTAATTGCAGGTGAAAGTTGAGGTTCAATTCGGCGGCCGAGGCGCTTCTTTTACAAAAAACAGTGAGAACGGGCAGATTCATGGACAGTAAATTTCCTGACAAGCGAAACGCCGCGCAAGTCGATGATGGCAAAACTCGTCGTCGCTCGGGGTTGGACGATGGCACTCCGGTTGCTAAAGTCGAATCCGTGCAAGTTGTTCTCCGCAAATTAGGGAAAGGTTCCCGTGCCGTATCTGGTCGTCTCGTTCGTGCGCCACGCAAGGGCTCGGTGATCGTGATCGAGTTTGCGGATGGGATGCACGAATACGTCACGACAGCAGTGAAGCGCGTATTGCGCATGGCCGAGAAGGACGTTTTCTACATCGAGACTGTGAACAGTCGTTATCGCCTTGAAGTCCAAGAGCGAGATTCAGCTCTTGAGGATGCACAGAGCGGTTGAGAGCTTGAGCTCTTGGGGAAGTACAGAGCGGTTGAGAGCGCCTACGAGCTAGTCAGGCTTTCGACGGCAGGCTCGACCTTTGGCTAGGCCGCGTGCTGATTCGCGAGAGCCAGCGGACTCTGCCGAATTCGCTTTTCATTGGAATGAAGGGCTCCGAATGGTCGAGTGATCCCGATGGCCTTCGAGTCGGTTTGATGGCACTTCATTCTTCGAACCCTAAAGAATGTTCAGGCTTTGCTGCTATCCATGGTGATGAAATGCATTTTTTTCGGCTTCATTGCGCGAAGAACTGGCGATCTTGTTGAAAGAGGGCTACTAGTGTCGACCCGTCGTTTCGGGAACAGCCTTTGGCTGTAATTTCTCACAGGAGTCCAGACTTATGGGTCGTTTTGACAGCCGTCACAGTATGAAGATGCGTCGCCGACAATCGCAAGCGAAGAAAAAAGCTCGTCTTGCTCGTCGTGCTGAAGCAGTTCGCGCTGAACGTCAGGGCAAGTAAGCTCACAAAAAAGCTCGCCTGATCTCCATGCCATCTTCGGTTGGAGATTGAAAAGAGCTCGTTGGATAAAGTGAAGCCGCTTGAGTCCAAAGCCATCAGAAGCTTTGTCGATTCGCGGCTTCTTCTTTATTTTTAGATCGACGCGAGCCTTGGGAGGCTCAAGTCGATTTCATGCTCGACGATGAACCTGCTGAGCTGTTGCAGCAGCTTGAGCGTGAAGGCCGACTC
>JAKVCH010000279.1 GCA_022447485.1 Polyangiaceae bacterium
AGAAGAATTAGAAGACGCAGGACGCTAGCAGGCAGATCTGCTTGTACCGTCGAGCAGCCGCTACCTTCCCCTCGAACTTATCCCAACCTGATCTCAAGATATTAGGCAACTCGCCCGTTCTTTGTCCGAGCCTGCGCTATGAGCGCCGTTTCTTTTTCTCGTGGTCGGAGCAGGGCGCTCCTACTGTGGTTTTGCCTTTGCAGTACGGAGCTGAGTTTTGCCGAAGGAAAGGATGCGATCGCAGCTCGCGCCGTCGGTCCCTCTGAGATAGCCCGTCCGTTCTTACCATTCGTCTTGGACCAAGAGGGCGAGTTTGGAGGCACGGACTCCTCTGTTTTCGCCCTGAGCCATCGAGACTCAGCTCAAGCCACCAGAGCCTCGTCCAACGAAAGGGACTCGGCGCAAGCCACCGGAGCTTCATCTAACGAAAGGGATTCGGCTGAACTCGGGCTGATTCAAGGAGAGGGTGGCATGGCTCAAGAGAGTGAATTGAGCTCTCAGGGCATTGGGTCTTCGAAGCAGAGGTGGCCTATCGTTGACGAGTGGTCAATTGCCTCAGAAGATCGCTTTGATAGCTTCTCGTTTGTGCCGTCGACGAGGCGGTTCCAGAGGCGCTATGACTTTCCTCTGGAATTACGCTTGGTTCGAGGACGTTCTGAAAGCGGTGTTGAGCATCTTTTCTTGGCCAGTTTGGGGATGCCTTTACAATTCTTTTTTCGGCCGGAGGTCATTCCTCCTGTCTCTGTTTCTCAGCAGTCCGGGGACAATTTTGAGCAGCAAGTATTTCTGCTGAAAGCGGCCGAAGAAAAAAAAGAAAGCCGGCTGATAGAAGAGAGCCCGGAGCCCCAATTTGATCAGGAGATGTTGCTGCTTCTAGCCGAGCTGCAGTCTTTGACGATAGCAACTTTGCGGCAGGTCCAGTCAGCTTGCTGGCGAGCAAATGGACTTTCCGATGGGAATCGTCGACTCGATGATCAGGTTCGTCGTGCCAGGCTTGCTGGTCTTGCTCCCGAACTCAGGTTGAGGGGCGTTCATGGAATTGATCAACAGACCTCCCAGGATCAAGTTGGTCTCTACCCCGGAGATAGTACGATTCGCGGTGGCTTTGATTCTCTCTTTGAAGCTCGGCTGACTTTTCATCTCGGGGAATTAGTTCATGCCTCAGAAGAGGTGCAGCTGGAGAGATTGCGGGTGCAGTGGCTAGAACGCAAAGCCAAGTTCGCTGAAAAAATTCGTCGAGTATTTCTTCAATGGTGGGTTCTTGAGTTAGCGCTCCTTCGAGAGGAGTGGGCTGTTGTGTTTTTCCCTGAGCACTCTGCAGAAGAACTTCTGGCAGAGTGGTTGGAGGCCTTGCTTTCCTTGGACGGTTTGAGCGCGGGCTGGCTGAGCAAGAATCGACTCAAGCTTCTTGCCCCATTGAGCGCCTAGCAGCTAGACCGCCGTCAATTCTCGAATCAATTTTGTCGAGCCACTACTAGGGACAGCGTCCTATATCGCCAATTGAGGTTTCGATGGTAAAGTTGGAGGCGGTTGTGTGTCGTTCTGCAAAGAAAAGATGCAGCTCGTACTCGTTTCCAATCTCAAGGTTCAGTTGGTCAGCCACGAAATCGAGGCGCACCTCTTCGGAGAGCGAAACATGAGTTCCGCCTAAGTCGATCACAAGTTGGCGGTTAATAAAAACCCAAACATCGTCATCACCGGTAAATCGAAATAACTCTCCCCCTTGATAGGTAAAGCTGCCTCGCGTCTCGAGAGTAAAGTGGAAATTATGGTTCCTGCCTTGATTGCCCCAGAGCTGCCCGTCGATCGGAAAGAAGTTCAAGTTTTCATAGCGATAGAGTCGTGAATCGCTCGACGAGAGAGTCAGAGGAAGCTCAACTTCAGTTCGGAGGTTGACGCCCGGAACATCACGAAACCATTGTTCAAATGCCTCGGGACCGCTTGTGCTGAGCGAGCTGCTGGGTAGTCGGTAGACCGGCTTATTGTCAGAGCCCAATTCGGTTTCGACGATTCCGGTCTCTGCCCCATTCTGAGCTCGCTCAAAATCGGGGTGGTCATCGTTAAAATCGCGAATCGTCGCCGTAAGGGTGGGGGGCAGGGCTGGAGGCGCTGAGCAAACGCCCCAAGTGTCTTCCTGGCAGCTCCGAATGCCCTCACCGCATTTGGAAAAGCAGACTTCTTCGACCAAGGGCACCTGGCATTCATTCCACGAATCATTGCTGCAGGTTTGTACTCCAACTCCGCATGCATTTTCACATTCTACTTCGACGTCCTCAACAAGACAGATTCCCCACTCTTCATCGACGCAGGACTGCTGACCAACGCCGCAACTATTTTCGCAACTTCGTACAATGCGAGGACTGATGCATTCTCCCCAGGAGCCTCCTTCACAGAGGCTGATCCCGGCGCCGCAGAGGGTTTCACATTCTTTTTCTTCGCCTTCTATGGGACAAGGGAGGCGATCTGGCAGTGCGCTCCTCGACCCGCAGCTCCACAGCAGAACTGTCGTGAGCCAAAGAGTTCGCTGAAAAGCCTGCATGATGCAGTGAAACAGTTCTCGATTCTTTCGGCAATGTTACTGTGTGAGTGGAAATTTGAAACCCGCTCTTGAGAAACTCTTGTTGCGTTCAGCTCAGCGAATCAGCATTCTCTTCCCCATGGTCACACATATCGTTTTCTTTGATTTTGAAACCACTGATATCGCTCAAGAAGCCCAGCAGAAGCTCTTATCGATGGAGGGGAAAATTCCTGGTCTTATTTCGATTGAAGTGGGGCTAGATTTTACACGGAGCGAAAGGTCTTTTGACCTGGCTTTGATCACCCGTCACGACACCCGCCAGGCCCTAGAAACGTACCGAACCCATCCAGTGCACTTGGAAGTCGCTGAATTTATTCAAAATCGCTCGAAGGGCGCGGCCGCTGTTGATTTTGAAAGCTGACAGATCTCTACATCTATCGTTTGATAGCGCGCTCTTTCGGCGGTAGATGGGCAGCGCCATGTCGGCCGAATTAAAAAGCAAAATCAGAGATCTCCAAAGGCGTGTTGAAGCGCTAAGGGGGTCTCTTTGACGTTCCACAACTAAAACGACAGGTCGAGGAGCTCGATCAGATCTCTACGGAGCCCGGGTTTTGGGATGACCAGCAAAAAGCCCAGGCGCAGATGAAAATTCGCTCCTTAGCCCAAGGTAAGATCGAGCTGGTCGAAAAATTAGCAGCTGAGGTGAATGACGCAGACGAATTCCTTGAGCTTGGAACCTTAGAAGAAGATGAGGGAACCATTGCTGAGGTCGAGTCGCTTCTGCCAGAACTAGAGGACCGCCTCAAGAAGGCGGAACTACAGCGTATGTTGATCGGGCCGGTCGACCACGCCAATGCGATCATCAGTGTGCATCCAGGGAGTGGTGGAACGGAGGCTAAGGATTGGGGTGCGATGCTGCTCAGGATGTATCTACGTTGGGCGGAGCGTCGGGGATTTAAGGCGGAGGTCATCGATTACGAGCCAGGGGAAGAGGCGGGCATCGCGGGAGCATCTGTGCTGGTGACCGGAGACAACGCCTATGGTTATTTGCGAGCAGAAATGGGTGTGCATCGCTTAGTGCGAATTAGTCCATTTGATTCAAATGCTCGTCGACATACAAGCTTTACAGCAATCGAGGTGACACCCGATGTTGATGATGAGATTGATATTGATGTCAATGAAGGCGACTTAGAGATCTCTACAATGCGCGCCGGCGGAAAAGGTGGGCAGAACGTCAACAAGGTGGAGACTGCTGTGCGGATGAAGCATGTGCCGTCGGGGATTGTAATTGTTTGCCGCGCCGAGCGAAGCCAGCTTCAGAACCGTCAAATGGCGATGAAAATGTTGAAAGCCAAGCTCTATGAAGTCGAGCAGCGAAAGCGTGTGGAGGCGCAAGCTGCTTACGAATCAGAAAAGAGCGAGATTGGCTGGGGAAGTCAGATACGTTCTTATGTTTTGCAGCCTTATCAAATGGTGAAAGACGTGCGCACGGAGATTGAGCGTACGGATACTCAGAATATCCTTGATGGTGATCTAGATGAATTTATTGAAGGTTTCCTCATGAAAAACGCGGATCAGGAGCAAGCAAATTAAGCAACTCCACGGAAGTAGAGGCGCTTTTGCTCGGTGGAGGTCTGGCGGCCAGAGCCGAGCACCCAGCGGTCAAGAGATTAGGCAGTTTGATTGTCAAGAATGAAGAGAGAGACGAAATTGTGAGTGACGCAAAAAATCAACCATCTTCTCCGAGTGATGCTGTTAGTAAGAGCGATGAAGAATCATTGATTCAAGTGCGGCGAGATAAGGCTGCCAAGATTCGGGAGCGGGGTGCTCATCCTTTCGCTAATGACGTGGCTCGCGATGAGAGAATTTTCATTGGCGATCTTCGTCGAAAATTTGACGTGGCTATGGGAGAGGACGGCCAGTACCAAGCCGAGGCCGTCGACGCGAACGCCGCAGGTGAACGCTTCACGGTTTTTGGTCGTCTGATCGCACGGCGTGGTTTCGGGAAGGCGAGCTTCTTAAGGTTGCGCGATGGAAGTGGCGAAATCCAGCTATTCGCGAAAAAGGATATTCTTGGAGAGGACTTCGCCGCTCTGAAGGAGATCGACTTGGCCGATCATATCGAGGCAAAGGGCCGGGCGATGTTGACGAAGACAGGGGAGTTGAGTTTAGAGCTCAGTCATCTGCGCTTAGTAACGAAGTCCCTACGTCCGCCGGCCGATAAGTGGCATGGGCTGGCGGATGTCGATTTGCGTTATCGACGTCGCTATGTGGATATGGTCGCCAATCCTGAGGTCGCACAGGTGATTGCTGCTCGAGCGATTGTCTTGGGAGCGATTCGAAAATATCTCGATCAGCGACACTTTTTGGAGGTCGAGACGCCTTCTCTTCATCCTTTGATCGGTGGAGCATCCGCCCGACCATTTGCTACTCATCATAAT
>JAKVCH010000028.1 GCA_022447485.1 Polyangiaceae bacterium
GAGCCGAGTGCGAGGATGCAGGCCCTCAGAGATAATGCTGAAGAAGTTCGTTCGGAGTTCGAAGCTCTTGCTGACCCCCATCAACCGGGTTTACAGCCAAGTATTGGTTTCGATGTGAATGAAGACCTAGCCGCAAGCTTTCGTTCTGAGTCTATTGAAAGGCCGAAGGTTGCCATCTTTCGTGAGCAAGGCGTGAATGGCCAAATTGAAATGGCTGCGGCTTTTCATCGAGCTGGTTTCTCTGCCCATGATGTTCATATGAGTGATATTATCGAAGGCCGAGTTAGCTTGGATCAGTTTTCCGGGCTCGCGGCTTGTGGCGGTTTTTCTTACGGCGATGTTTTGGGCGCGGGCTTGGGTTGGGCCAAGTCAATTCTTTTTCAGTCTCAGGCCAGAGAAGAGCTGCAGAGATTTTTCCGACGGGAAACTACTTTCACTCTCGGCGTTTGTAATGGGTGCCAAATGCTCGCAGGCTTAAAGGAGATCATACCAGGTGCCGCTGATTGGCCTCAATTCGTGCGAAATAGGAGTGAACAATTCGAGGCGCGCCTTTCTTTGGTCGAGGTAAGAGAGAGTCCCTCCGTTTTGCTCTCAGGTTTAGTTGGCGCGCGCATTCCTGTCGCCGTTGCCCATGGCGAAGGCCGAGCTTCTTTCGAGCAAACAGGAGATGCACAGAAAGCGAAAATGGCGCTGCGCTATGTTGATGGACAAGGGGGCACCTCGCCTTCTTATCCCTTTAATCCGAATGGATCGCCGGGAGGTCTCGCCGGGCTTTGTTCGGAAGACGGAAGAGTCACAATTATGATGCCCCATCCCGAACGAATCTTCCGAGCGGTGCAGCACTCGTGGTGTCCCGATGAATGGACGGAAAGAGGGCCGTGGTTGAGGTTATTCGAGAGCGCTCGCGCCTTCGTCGGCTAAAGCGGCTTGACTGAGTCGCCTTAGGCCTGGCTGAGTCGCCTCAGGCCTGGCTGAGCCGCCTCAGGCCTGGCCGAGTCGCTTCAGGCCTGACTTAGTAGCCTCGAGCTTGGCGAAGCTCTTCCCGCTTGCGTTGCTCCGCGGCATTGGCCTCTTCAAACGCTTCTGCGACCAGGGATTTGAGCTCTTCTTGCTCAGCAGATGTCTTCTTGTCGCCTCGCGGCGTGTTCGTCGGATTCTCGATTTGTCGGCCGGCACGGGAGGAGGGGGGCATATCTATTTGGAGTGATTCCAGGGTCTCCAGCTCAAGGCTGTCGCCGTTTTCAAGAGGCGTCGCAATCGCTGGTGCCGCGGACTTTTGCCGAACCAGCGTGCGATAAGGCTCTTTCTCTCTTGCAGCTCGAAGTGTCCGTCAGCAATAGCTCGCGGGTCCCGGCGCAAAATATCGACAAGGCGCGGATTCGAGAGAAGTAACTCATGAGCAGCCTTGAGGCTCTCGCGTTGGGTGAGCCCAATTGCTTTCAATGCAGTCGGGAGTTTGTGGCGATGAAGTTGAGCGAAAAGGGCTGTTGCCACAGCCAGCTCCTGTACACTCACCTTGGTGACGCTCGCGACCTGAGGTCCGCCGCAGCTTTTGGCGTAGAGGTAACTGCCCTCGAGCATCAGGGTGCCCAGGCCCAAAGCGACAGCGACCAGGTCGGCGCTCACATCAACGGGTGGTTCGATGATCTCTCCTTCGCTTTGGCTCTCGATCAAAAAGATATATGCCAAAGAGCGCGCGAGATTCGTCGTGAGCACGGTCGGATGGCTCAGTTCCGTTGCTGGGACTTGCAGGATCCATTCATCGCCCGAATCAATCACTCGAGCTACGCCACTTCCATTGCTCTGAGGAACAGCACAGCTTCCACTGGAACAACTCGACGTTGGAGAGGCGGTTCCCTCAACCGTGACGACCCGCGCAGACAGAGGTATATCGGTCATGCCGGCGTGTTCTTGTAGTCGTGCAACCAGCAGCTGAACCGAAAGCTCATCTCCTTCGAAAACGTCCGGAAAGTATTCACCATTCGGTACGGGAAAGGGGCGCGCCCCCAGATCTTGCCGATAGCGCTCCTGAATACGGGCGAAGCGCTGAATCACAGCTCGAGTAACCTGTTCTGGGGGAAGCGGCATGGCGATAGTCTGTCAGAGGATTGCTTATCGGGCCAGAAACACTCGGCTAGAGGGCCGAGTTTTTTGGCTTTGATAAGAGTCAGTTAAAAAATTACAGTCGGAAATGATGAGCCATCGATCAATTTAGTGGGCAAGTCCTCTGCGCCGGCGCTCCATTTGCGACAGGCGCGTAATCACCCCTCGAGCCACTATTTCCAGGACTTGTCGGCGAAGAGCTGTCCCTTCACCAATTTTCCCCCCAAAACTCAGCTCACTTTTTGCTTTTTGTCCGCCAGGAAGCTGACCCCAGCCTTCGCAGCTGACGCGCAGTACTCGCCCCTCTATTTTCGTGTCGAATTTGACGAGCTTGAAGCGGAATTCAATTCGATTTTCCGGGCCCGCACCCCAATCAGCCTTTTGAGCTTCTCGATAGAGAGCTTTCCGCAGGGTTTTTACGGTAGCTTTTGGGCGCTCCAGTTGCGCTGGAAGGTCGAGTCGGTCCAGGTGTATTTGAGGGCGGCCGCGCTCGGTTGCGGTGCTTTGTTGTTGCGCGCCGAGGGTCCGAACTCTCGCTTCGGCGACGGGGTGGATACCGAGGACCAGAAAAATAGAAGCAATGCTCAGGGGCGCAGGACGCATGGAGCACTACATAGCCAGTTTCACCCAATTGGAAAAAAAAACAGCCTCATTCGCCCATGCGCTCTGCTTCATTCACTAGTGGTCGAATGAGTTCCTCGAGTCCAGAGGAGCGAATCACTAAGGCTGATTCGAGCATCATTCCCAGCTCACCTCGCGGCATTCCCTTTCGTGCGAACCAGGCAAGGTAAGCCTCTGGAAGATGGACGAGACGCATGCCTTTGTACTTACCAAAAGGCATGCGGTAGCGAATTAATTTTTTTAATTCTTCGCCATGCAGTTGCTGCTGCGGGTGCATTCGATTCACCACTTTTCTATCTTACCATCTTTCACAAATTCCCCAGTGGTCTCCCAGGGAAGCTGAAGTGTTCTCTTTAAACCTTGCGCAGCCTCTTCGACGGTTCCTGGGGCGTGGGGCCCCCCCAGATCGGTCTTCACCCATCCCGGGTCAAAGGCCAAGACGGAGACCTTGCCTCTTAGCTCTTCTGCTTGCAGCAAGACCATGCCATTCATTGCCCATTTACTGAGACGGTAACTAGCAATGCCTGGCTCTTTGAGCCCAGCGAGGGTGCCTGCGCCGGAGCTGACGTGGACGATTCGAGGCGCCTTTCCTTGATGTAGCAAGGGCAGGAGTGCGCGAGAGACCTCATAGGGCGCAAGCAGGTTGAGCTGCAAAGTTTGTTCAAGCAGACCGCGGGGCTCTTCGAGTAAGCCTCCTTCATGATGCAGCATGACGCCGGCATTATTGATCAGAAGATCGAGTCGGCCCCAGAGAGACTCCACCTTCTGAGCGATGACTTCTGAAGCATTCTTCTCTCCTAAATCACAGCATAGACTAGTAAAGGATCCAGTTGTGATCGATTGATGTTGTTCCTCAGCGACGGCGAGTCGCTCGGCGTCGCGAGCTATGCCGAGGACCCAGGCGCCTTCTTTGAGTAGGAGCTGAGTGATAGCGAAGCCGACACCTCGTGAGGCTCCTGTGATTAGTACTTTGAGGTCAGTCAACTGGTTCATGAGTGGGTCTGATGGTCAGGCCATGAATTGAATGGCGCGGCGATAAAATGACCTGATGATCGATCATTCGGTTTCCTGGTCATCGAGTCAATAGGCTTGAGGGAGTCCAACAAAAAAGCGTTGAGAGGGAAAGGTCAGTCTGGCATCTGAGTAGTTGAGCGTGCCTGGGTGATGGTCCGAGCTGTCCGGCAGCTAGGGGCGCTGACAGAAAAGCGTTAATTTTACCAATCGATGCAAAAAAACTCTTCTAACTCTGTAATTGATGAGTGATTTGCATAAGATAAGCCATGGATCTACGTCTGCTGGAATCATTAGTCGTTGTTGCCGAAAAAGGGACGATCGGAGAGGCGGCGAAGAGGCTGGGTGTTTCCCAGTCCGCTCTAAGTCGACGTCTGCAAACCTTAGAATTTGATTTGGGTGTTGAGCTTTTGGTGCGTCAAGGCCGGGGCGTGGTGTTCACCGAAATGGGACGGCGAGCCGTCGAGGAAGGTAAGATTCTCACCGACAGGTATGGACGTCTCAAAGAAGAATTAAGTCGGATCGAGTCCCGCAAGGAGGGGGTTGTTCGTATTGGTGGCGGAGCGACGGCAGTCGGCTATCTCCTACCCCCCGCAATTGCGCGATTCTCAGCGCAACACCCGGGGCTCAGATTTGAGGTACGCGAAGCTGGCAGCCGAGAAGTTGAGCAGGCAGTTGTGGCCGGTGAATTGGACTTGGGGATTGTTACTTTGCCCCTGCAGCAACCCGATTTAAACCAGAGCCCTCTCGTGAGAGATCGAATCGTCTTGGTCGCGGGTTCGCAGCACCCCTTGGTTCGTGGTTCCTCTGCTGATGAGGCTAGTGGCTCAGGACTCGAGATCGAGTCGACTGAGCTTCAAGGTTTACCTCTGGTGGGCTTCGAAAAGAACTCCGCGATTCGTCGGCTGATTGACGATGCGCTCTTGAATGCTGGAGTGACAATGAATGTGACCATGGAGTTGAGGAGCATCTCAACTATTTTGCGCCTTGTTGAGTCGACACAGTCCTTGGGTTTTGTGAGCGCCTTAGGCGCTAGGCAGGCCCGCGTGCTGCCCGTAGCTGACCTGCTCATTGAGCGAGAGTTAGCTTTGATATCCCATCGAGATCGATGTCTGTCGCCAGCTGCACAGGCCTTCGCCGAGCAGTTGAATCGTTGATTGAAGTATTCTCAATGCGGTGGTGCGTCCTTCGCCGGCGCTTGCTTACCTACGATCACTTCATAGGCAACCTTGAGAGCGCGGTCTGGACCGGTGAGGGGGTCTTCAGGAATTTCTCGGGCAACGCCTAGGTGGAGGTCTTTGTCTGTTGGCGGTGCTCCTCTTCTTTTCTCTGTCTTTACGATTTTTTCCTGAGGGTCGATATGACCCTCTAGGTCACTTTCTCTCAAGACCCGTATTGCAGGACCGCCCTCATACCCTGGGTCGACAAGTAAGTCCGGAGTGACGCCACGAGCCTGAAGGGTTGTGCCATTGGGGGTGTAGTAGAGCGCAGTTGTTAACTTGAGAGCCGCCCCATCGCTTAGAGGCATGACAGTCTGCACGGAACCCTTTCCAAAGCTTTTGGCACCGACCAGCGTAGCCCGATCATTGTCTCGAAGAGCTCCGGCGACGAGCTCTGCAGCACTAGCACTATATTCATTGATCAGGACAACGAGGCGACCCCGGGTCCAGAACCCTCCGGAAGAAGCATGCACCAAGCGAAGGGTCGTACCTCGATGACGAGTCGTATAGATGACGCCAGTGGAGAGAAATTCATTGGCGACTGCTTCAGCTTCAAGAACTAAGCCACCGGGATTATTCCGTAAGTCCAATATGATACCAGCTGGCGGTAGATCGGGAAACTGGCGTTCGCTGAGGAGTTTCGCCATCTTTTTCGTGAGTTCTCGGTGAGTTCCTTCCTGAAATGCTTTGATGCGAAAGTACAGGACCCCCTGACGTAGAGCGGTTGCCTTCACACTAGAGACAGCGATCAATTCCCGCGTTAGCCTGATGTCTTTTAGTTTCTGATCGAGTGCTCGGCGAATTGTTAATATTAGCGATGTGCCTGGTTTGCCACGCATTGTTCGCACCAGTGCTGCCGGTCGTTTGCCACGTAACGGGGTATCGTCAATGGCGACAATTGTGTCTCCGGGTGCTAGGCCGGCACGAGCGGCAGGGGAGCCTTCGATCGGTGCAATAATCACCACGGCTCCTTCGACGAAATCAACCTCGACGCCGATGCCGCCGAACTGGCCCGTCGTGTCGCCTTGAAAAATCCGCATTTCTTCGCGACTGAAATAGGCTGAATGGGGGTCAAGGCTTTTGACCATGCCCCGCAGAGCATCCTCTGCGAGAGTCTTTTGATCCGACACTTGATAGTAGTCATTCTCGATGACTTCGAGGGCTTGTCCGATTCGGTCGAGGGTTCTGTAGGGGTTCGTCGAGGATTGATCGGCCTTGGCGGGGGAGCGCGGTTCCTCTGCATTGCTTTTTTCTGGCAGAAGCAGGGGCCCGAGAGAGACCAGCACTAAAATAGCCTGCAAGAGGCGAAAGCGATGAGGCGAAACAGGAAAAATCGGCATGAGATATTGAATATCGGTCGCTTGCAGTCAGGTACTCAGAACAACGACCTATCTTTGAGAATAGAAAGAACTGAGCTAGATCTGAAGCACTGGATTGCTCTTTGCCGTACAATTGTCTACCGTTGCAGATTAGGTCGTCCTCTTGAGTCGACTTGCTGATAGAAACCTACACTTCCCAGGCCCCCACACACCTGAATGTCCAGTTTCTATTTCAACACTAGATTAATTGAAGGAAGCGCATGTCTGATCAAACCCCTCCCCGCACCGGTAGTGATAAAAGGAAACAAAGTCTCTACTTCCCAGAGATTATGCTTCAGGAAATCAAGGAAGAGGCTGCTCGTTTAGATCGATCTCTCTCTTGGGTGGTTCAAAGAGCTTGGAAGCTTGCGCGGGCAGAAATTCGCAAAATTCCTAGTGTCAACGATGTTGATGACGATACTCCCGAATGATTGAATGAGGCGGGTTCCTGAGTCAGTCCCTCGGCATCTGATTCGGTTCCGCTCTTCACCATAAGAGTTGCGAATCTTTGTTCATCGGCTAGCTGAGCTAGGGGGTCGGTGAAGACTCAGACACCTGCAGCTATCACGCAGTGGCCTGCCTTCTGTGGCTCGATAGAGACGGCGTTAATCTATCGAATGCTCAGGCAGAGAACCACCTGGTCCGAACGTGAGTGGGTTCTTTGAATACACTGTGGTGGTTTTTTCAGAGTGTTCGCCTCGCAATAACCTTCGCATCGCAATCAACGGAGCCCCAGGCAACTCTCCCCGCAGAGACCAGAGCCCGCAGCGACTAGCGCCGGCAGAGACTAGAGCCGGCAGAGACTAGAGCCGACCGAATCTTTCGGGGGAGTGCAATCATTTGGCCGTAGATTGTCGGCTCGAGGCATCGTATCCTTGTCTTGATGTCGACTCTTCGAAACTTGCGTCAAGCAACTGAGGCTACACCGGAAGACGTGGGGGCTTTGACTGGGTTACTTGCCCATGACCTCAGAAACCCTCTAGCGGCAATGCTGAGTAATTTGTCCTTCATGAGTGCGGAGGTGGACTCTCTCAATGATGAGCTGCGGGAGGTGTTCGAGGACTTGTTGCTCTCTGTCGAATCGATGACTCGTATTACAGATAGTCTCGAGGTCTTCGGGCGAGAAATGAGTGCAGCTCCCGTTGAGCTCCCGCAAGCTGTGTCGGCTAGCTCAGTTGTTGATGCAATATTACCTCAAGCCAAGCGCGCTGCAGGTAGCCATGGGGTGACTTTGATGACCGCATGGGACTCTGTCGCTCAGCGAGAGATACGAGCGGTAGAACCCCATGCTTCACGCGCCCTTTCAGCTCTTTTGCACAACTCAATTGCGCTCTCGCCCTCAAGGGGTGAAGTCCTCTTTCAAGCAAGGGCAGACGCCCAGCAGATAGTCTTTTCAATTCTTGATTCAGGACCAATTCTCTCTACGGAGATTGCCCCCCGCGCGTTCTCCGCTTTGGAGCAAGTTGGCTTGAAGACAAATCCTGAGGGTCGGTACAGTCGAGGCTTGGGGCTCTACGTAGCGGGAGCTTCAGCTCGTGCGGCAGGAGGAGAGTTGAGAGCTCTCACGGTGGGTGATCGTAATGCTTTTGAATTAAGCTTTCGAAGCGCTTCTTCATAGAGAGGGATTGGCTTTTTGAGAGCAGGTGCCTTGCTTGGCGTTTTAGGGCTGGAGCATGACGATTTCCTCAGGTGGGCGCAGGAGCAATTTGCCTGTTTCGCCCGCGCAGCCCCAACAACTTGAAAAGTGCATTCTTGGGCGAATGGACGGCGCATAGGCCAATACAATCGGGCCTTTTTCGTTTTCCATAATAAAAGTAGCTGCGAGTCTTCGAGTGTCTTCATTGGCGTACCAAGCTGCGACGAAGCTAGTGCTCTTGCCGGAGCGAGCCGCGACAACCAATAAACGAAGGCCCGTTGCAGGGCGCCAGAAGACAGGGTGATGAGTGAGCGTGAAGCCTTTGGTCTCTCGAGTTCCGCGCTCAAAAACGGTTTGAACTGTTTCCGCTTGAAAGAGCTCGAGGTCTTGACTCAATGGGCGCGTTTTAGGATCGGACTCGAGGAGTGCTTTGAGAGAGTCGAGATCTAAATCCGTTTCTTCGTAGGCGAGTCCCTGCTGTGGCTCCGTGAGCAATGCGGCATTCGGAGGACCGTAACAGCAACGAAATCCAAGCTTAGAGGTCTCCCTGTCTCCAGCCGTCTGGCGTCTTGCGCAACGACGCTCTGAGTCAGGGAGCTGTGGTCTGCTTCCGCGAATGATATCTTCACCATTATAAGCAGAGTTTTTGGTAAACTGACTGGCCGTCCACTCGCGATGAAGGCCCAGAGAGAGCACTCCAAAGTCGCTGAGACAACTAGCTGATGGGCAGGGGGTACTACCCCCAGGAAAGTCTGTGTTCGCTGCTCCTTTACAGGCTCTTTCCCATTCAGCGTCGGTGCACAGACGTCCTGGCTGTCCGCCTTGGCTTTGGGTAGCGCACAGTCGGGTCGCTTCGGCCTTTGTCACCGCCAGAGGCTCCTCGCTTGTCGCCTTTATTTTCCAAATATCGCTATCGATACGGAAGGGCCCGAGCTCGACTTTGTGAGGGGTATTCTCTGTTGTTGGATCGCGACCGGGTGTCCCTGCTTGGCTACCGGCGAGCAGGGTGCCCATTGGGATATGTTGAACCCGCGGAGGGCTCTTCTCGACGACTTCTCGATTCATTTGAGTAGGGTTTTGCTTTTTCTTTGAGCAGGTAATTGGGGAAAGAGCAGCGCAAAGGCAAAGAACTGAGGAGATCGTCTTCCGAAAGCAAATCACGTGGTAAGATTGCTTGTAGACACGCACAGAGACAATACTGAATTGAAGCGAGAATGAAGATGATTCCACAAAATCTATTGCAGCGGTTCAGCAAGGTCATCGTGGAGACGGCAGCCCCCTTGAACTCCCATCAGCTCGGGCAACACCCCTCGCTGGAGCGTTTATCTGCCGCTGAACGGCACTTATTGGAAAAATCGCTTGAAAGCATCTTGCTGGCCATGGTCAAAGTCGAGCGCCGTCCGACGGCGGAAGAGGTCGAATTCGCCTTGACTGCACGGGTCTGGCCAGGCAAGCCCACCGCGGAAAAGTAGAAGAATGTCTAATTACCAAATTGGCCCAGAGACTTTCGTCACCGTGCGAGCCCATGTTTTTGACGAGGAAGGCGAGGCGGCCTGTGAGCCAGAGATTTTGGCGTTCGTTTTTGGTCTCGGTTCTTTATTCCCGGAATTGGAGCAGGAGCTCGAAGGAAAGTACGCCGGCGAGAAAGTAGAGTGCAAGTTGCGCCCTGAGCAGTCCTGGGGCCAGCGCCGGTCTGAGGGTATTTTAAGAGTCGAGCGCGGTGAGTTTCCCGATGATGTTTCGGTGGGCGATCGCTTTGAGGTCGAAAATTTAGAGGGCGGCCTCCTTGTTTTCCATATTTTGGAGGTCAGCGAGGAAGAAGTGGTGGTAGACACCAATCACCCGCTCGCCGAGCAGCAGATTCAGGTTTCGGTTGATATTCTTGAAGTTCGACCGGCAACAGAGGAAGAGCTGGCGGTTGCTGAGGAAACGATGTTGGGGGAGCTAGGGGAAAGTTCTACTAATGCTGGAAATGATACAATCAAGCCTTCAGAATTGATTCGATTCAAAGATTCCCGATAAACCCTTGATTGTTGTCACTGGTACGATAACAACAGTCCTCAACGGATCCGGCGAAGTCCAAACGACGTCGGCGACTTCTTTTCCGGCGGAGTCTTGTTTGGGAAAAGAAAAGAGAAGGAAGAGAATAGAGCAATGATTGATGAAGCCCTTCGATTTGACGTGCGAATTCGCGAACGAATGATTCAGCGTGGACTTGTTTCTCAAGACGAGATTGATGCGCGGCTTGCTAACCTCAAAGACTTAGAGTCAGAGTCGGAGTTGATCGATGTCGATCCCCCCGCTGCTGAGCCTGTGGCTGTTGAGCCCGAGGGAGAAACCGCGTGAGTGATCAGGGCAGTTCTGTCCCCGACGATTCTGAGAAGGAGTCATCGACGGAGCTGCCCGCAGTCGATTTTTCGACTTTTATGCTCTCCTTGGGTCATTCTGTTCTTGTTCACCTCGGGCAAGCGCCATCGATTGATGGTCAACAGACGGAGCCTCACTTAGACCTGGCTCGCCAGACAATCGATTTACTCGCGCTCCTGCAAGAAAAGACAAAAGGCAACTTGAGCGGCGAAGAGGAGCGGATTGTCGAACAGTTGCTCTACGACTTGCGACTTCGCTACACCGAGGTTGCCTCCAAGGCGTAAACACTGCGTCCCTCGAAGGAGAGAAGGGTCGATCGGTTATTTTGTGATGACCTTTCTTCGACAAGAGCTCTGAATGCTATTCGTCTGAGCGCCTCCTGCGTTCTTGATCCGCGGATGATACTCGCTCCTCGGGGGAAAGCGCCTGATGAAGTTCCTCTTCGTGGATAGACGCTATCGTGGCACGAGGCTGGGGGCTCGTTGAGCGCTCGAGGTCGACTATCTTTGCTTTCCCCACATAAGGCTTACTCTCGACATGTGAGAGTTGTCCGACCTTTTTTACGATATCAGCCATTCGTTGAGTTTGGCTCAGAATCACGCTGAGTGCGTTCTGACTCTTTTCATCTTCAGGGATGCGTCGCTTCAAGTATTCTGTGTAACCTAAAATGCTCGTCAGCGGCTGATTGAGCTCGTGAGCCGCTCCTCCGGCAACTTGGGCAATGACTGCCTGTTTCTCATGACTTTGCAATTCTTCGCGGGCGTACTGCAGTTGTGATTCCATTTGCAGGCGCTCACGAATATCAGTGAACACTCCCACTGTCCCCACGGGCGTCTTGCCCTCCATGAGCAGGCTAGCGCTTAAGGCAACGGGAATGAGTACTCCGTTCTTGGCCTTTAAATCGACTCGATAATCCTTCAGGCGACCTGCCCCGCCGAATTCAGTACCGTGAATTCGTTTCATAATGTCTTGGGCGACTCCATTCGGGTAGAGTTGACTTACTTTTAGGCCGATCAGAGCATCTTCTTTAGAATAGCCTAGCATCTGCGAGGCGGCTTCATTGAAAACAAGAACGCGCCCTCGCAGATCAGCGGAAACGATGCCGTCGACGCTACTTTCGATAATTCGAGATAAAAAGTCCCGAGTTTGGGCGAGTTGGCGCCCGAGGTGTCTTTCTCGGGTCACGTCACGCATCGTGACTAAGTAGGTTTGATTTTCACTGGAGACACGGGAAAATTGTCCTGAGACGATCGTCGGTTGCTGTAGGCCAGTGCGTAATCGCATGTCGACGCCAGCGGGGAGTATATCTTGGGAGAGACCCTCAATGATTTCCTTGAGCAACGCAGTATGACTTGGGTGAATATAGGCAAGCAGGCCCTCTTGATCCTGGGCAATCGGGTCGGTTTGTTGTTCGTCTGGGGCGCTATCCCTCGGGGCTACATCTGTGAAAGGAGTCTTGCCTCGCTGAGGGTGAGACTCTTGCGCTCTTGGCGGCGGGCTCAGTCGAAGAGCTGCCTGATTCGCATAAAGAATTCGTCCTTTTTGGTTGATGACAAGTAGAGCGTCCCGAGAACTCTCGAAGAAATCAACATAGCGGCCTAACTCCTCTAGGCGATAGGCGGCTCTTTGCTGCGCATCTTGATGCAAAGCCGTTTCCCGTCTTAAGTGCTCCAAGGTTTGAGCATTACTCAGGGCAATACCAGTGGCGTTCGCGATTGCTTGTGCATAAGCCAAGTCTATCGTGGAGAAGTTATTACGTGCCGTCCGCCTCAGGTAAAGCACGGCCAGAGGGCCCTGGGCGCCCACGATCGGAACGAGTGCCATCGAAGCAAATCTTAAGGGAGCCTCATCCAGCACAGAGGCGATCAGGCTACTTTTCATCGAATCATGAATGATGATCGGCTGGGCGGTTTTGACGGCTTGAACAATTTCTGGATACTTTTGCAAGTCAACCGGATGGTTACGGATGGTTGCATCATCACTACTAGCGACGACCAGACCTTGATTGGTTCCTCTTTCTAATAAAACGATACTACTGCGATCGACCGACAATAGTTGTGCGACTTTTTCAACGACGGTATAAAGCAGGTCAGAGATATTTTCTTGTTGAGTGAGCTGTGCCGTGAGCGAGTTGAGTGTATTCAAGCGAGCAGCAAAGACGACATCACTCTCTGCCTTCGTCTGCGTCATGGTTGCAGGAACGTCAGGCTGTCGGTCTGCGTCTCGATGCTCAATCCCTTCTTGCCCCTCGGCTCTTGGGCTTTGCTCTGGGTGCGGAGGCGGATTGCTCTCTCCATTCTCGAGGCACTGGCGCGGTCGCTCTCCTGAGTCTGATGAGGGGGAGGTCGCTTCCCCCGTTCCATTCCCCGATTCGGTCGTCGGTTCGGGATAGCTCTCCAACGAGCTTTTCGAGGGGACATCAGAGCGAACCACCTAGGCAGGCTATCATGAAGTTCCGCTTTTCGATGGAATTTCATTTTTTTGGCAATTTGGCCACCTGGCCGGTCTGTCCCGGGTTAACGAGATGAGCGCTTGCATGCGCGCCGTGCTGGACTAACATGCGGCGCCCATGCAGGCCGGCAAATTATCCATTCTACCTGGCCTCAGCGACCTCGCCGGACTGGCTCGTCACCTAGAATTGCGGGCTGTTTCACGCTGGGTTGGCTTGGGCTTGGTGATTGGATTGCTCTCGGGAGCAGCTGCTTGTGCGCTTTATTGGGGGCTTGAGGCGCTGCGCTTTTTCGTGGTCGACTTCCTCGCCCATGAGCAGCTTCTGGAGGCCGCGGGTGAGCCTGCGCTCTTTGAGCATCATTCGACCTCCGAGATGACCCAGCAGCCTCGACGCTGGATATTGCTTCTGGCTCCGGCGCTCGGCTCTTTTCTCTCTGGGTGGGTGGTTTACCTTTTTGCCCGCGAAGCGGGAGGCGGGAATAATTGCTGGCTCGCAGCTTTTCATCAGAATAGAGGCTCTATCCGCAAGCGGGTTGTGCCGGTCGGCATGATTGCGACCATTTTTAACCTAAGCGGTGGTGCAAGCGCTGGGCGCGAAGGTCCGATGGCAACCATTGGTGCTGCCTTGGGAGCTTTTGTTGGGCGCACTTTTCGGCTGAGTGATCGCGAAAGACGTCTACTTCTGGTGGCGGGAGCCGCAGGCGGCATTGGCGCTATTTTTCGTACACCTCTGGGCGGTGCCCTCTTTGTCGTGGAAGTCCTCTACACGGACGATTTTGAGGTCGATGCATTGGTGCCCGCCGTTCTCTCGTCAGTGGTTGCCTACTCCCTCTTCACGACGGTATTTGGCCAGGGACAGCTTTTTGCGACTCCGGGAAGTTACTCATTTGATGCTCGGGAGTTACCGCTCTACTTGCTCATGGCCCTTGCGACGAGTTTGGTCGGTCTGATCTTCGTTCGTTTGCATCATCATGTGCATAAGTTTTGCGAGCGAAGCTCCTTGATTTTACCATGGCGGGGTCTGATTGCTGGTTTAATTGTCGGCGGTTTAGCTTTGGTTCATCCCGCGGCGCTGGGAGCGGGCTATGGTTGGATGCAAGAGGCGCTCACTCCAAGTTCCGCCGACCTAATACCGGGTGCATGGACTGGCGTGTCCACCTTGTTGATGATTGCTTTCATCAAGGTTTTGGCGACATCCATTGCTGCCGGATCTGGAACAACCGGCGGTGTCTTTGGCCCCTCCGTTGTGATTGGAGGCATGGTGGGAGGCGCTTTCGGGCTGGCTTATCAGCAGCTCTTTCCTGATGTCGCTCATCAACCGAGCGCCTACATGATTGTCGGGATGGCTTGCTTCGTCGGAGGCGTGACGAGTTCACCTATCTCTACGCTGGTGATGGCCAGCGAAATGACTGGCAGCTATTCACTTCTCGTACCAACGATGCTGGCCGAGGTGGTGAGCTTTACCTTACTCCGACGTGTCCAGCTCTACGATGAACAAGTGCCGACGCGTAAAGACTCCCCGGCCCATAGCGGTGAATATGTGCTGGATGTTCTTCAGGGCTTGACTGTGGCTCAAGTCTATCATCCGCAGGATGTGCTCACGGTCGAACGGGCTTTGCCCTTGGCCAAGCTTTTACGTCTGGCGACGGAGTCAGAGCAGGTGATCTTTCCGGTGCGAGGTGAAGACGGTCTCCCCGAAGGCGTGGTCACCTTAGAGAGCGTTCAAGCACACCTCTATGATGAAGATCTCGGTATGCTGGCCATTGCTGCCGACTGTGAGTCGCCTTATTTATCCGTGGGCCTACACGAAACTCTGGCTGGTGCATTGGAAAAAATGGCTCAATCGCATTATCAACAGATGCCAGTTGAAGACGAAGAGAAGGTGATTGGATTGATTTCTTACGACGATTTACTGGAAACCTACTCCAGAGAATTGACGGCCCGGAAGAACGCTGAACCCAGGGGTGCGTTGCCATGAACCCACGAATTCAGTCCCGCCCCTCCCAGCCAATCCCAGGAGGTCGCCGACGTCCTCATCGCCGGGGCCCCGATAAAACGTTGATTCTCGAGGCACGACGACTCGACCTGCTACGCTCTCAAGTCGATTCGATCCGACGGGCTCATTGGCGGCTTCAGTTTTTGACGCTGGCCGCTTGGGCATTGGGAGGGGCCGGCGCTTGTGTGATTGGCTTTTGGCTCGCTCAGGCAATCGATACTGGTCCCGCAACGCCGCAGCAACACGAGACGACTGATCCTCTGGCACGCGATAGATTTCCCTCGCTAGAGTCGCAGGGCGTGCCCGAACAAGTGGGCGAGCCGAGGGCACCCGAGAACTCTTCAGCTGAAGCGAAGTCATCTGATGAAGCTCATCGCACTACGCAGAAAGAAGCAGAACCCGCCGAGCCGTCCGACGAGGAGGCAGAGAAGCCGGCGCCCTCTCGAAAAGATACTCACGCGCCGGTATTGAAGCGGACCCGTTCCTTCGATGAGTTGGCCAAGTGACGCATATTGTCACCTGCGGCATTGAAGCTGCCGTAAAACGTCCATGCTGAGTCCCAGAAAAAGACTGATTCAGCCTAACTCCTTACATGAGCGCACATAGTCATTCCGCAAAATATGCTCGGTCTTGTCTTTTCTAGTTGAAAGAAAAAGTTGGCATGGCTTCTGCATTAGCCCCAACAGACAAGCTTGGGCGCCGGACAAATCGTCTCCTGCTCAAAAATTTCTCCCCACTCGAGAGCAATGCTCTCTCTACTTTTCAGGAGGCCTTTCATGGCAAATCTAAAGAAACTCACGAAGCGCGGATTCACCCTTATCGAATTGATGATCGTCGTCGTGATCATCGGTATTCTGGCGTCCATGGCCATTTACG
>JAKVCH010000280.1 GCA_022447485.1 Polyangiaceae bacterium
GAGTCATTCTCATAGCTAGAAGCCGCACCCTCGGAATTACGGGTAGCGAGCTAGGCTGATGACCGGGACCGAGCTAGGCTGGTAATCAACAACTTCTTTGGCTCTCCCTTGTCTCAACGCATCGCTCAAAATGTCAACGCGCTTGGCCTGACCCGCATCCCTTATGCAGAGGCCGACCTTATCGTCCATCTCTTTAGTGATTCCCTCGGGTGTTTCGCCGGCATTGCCCGAGGGCTCAGAAAGAACCCCAAGCGTTTCGGCGGTAGCTTAGAGCCATTTCATACCCTTCAACTCAGCATTACGGAGCGGGCCACTGGCGACTTAGCCACTATCAAAGAGTCCCAGCTTCTTCATCCCCGCAGCGGGATTACCGCTGATTTAGAGCGTATGAAAGCGGCGGCTCAAGCCATGCTCTGGATCAAAAAAACGCTACCTCCTCGACAACCAGAGCCCCTCGTCTGGCTAGCCGCGCAAGATCTGTTGGAGCGACTATCGGCCCCGAATCATGGGGAAGAACTCTCGTTGCAGGATTATCAAACGGCACTAGCACGCTTCGGTCTACGACTGCTTGATAGTCTGGGCTTTGCCCTCGAGTTACGTCACTGTGTCTCATGCCGACGCGCTTGCCCTGAGGCACGATCGGCCTACCTCAACCCGGAGAGGGGTGGCTTAATCTGTCGAGCATGTGGCAGTGGGCCGCTCCTTCTCCAATCCGAATTTCGTCGTCAACTGCAGCTCGCACAACAAGGAGACCTCATCGAAAAATTTGAAGACGCAGCTTTGGCTCTGGAAATTGTCGACCGAACTATTCAAGCCCATGCAGGATTCAGCCCGAAGAAAAAATCTCACAAAAAGCAATTTCAACCGTGAGTAGTAAAAAGACTGAAAACCAAAAGATAACGGGACGTGCCGCCATTGTCGCAGCAGGTACTTTAACGAGTCGAATTCTCGGTCTTGTCCGTGATCAAGTACTGACGGGTCTCTTCTCTCGGATGGCCACTGATGCATTCCTAATTGCATTTCAACTACCAAACCTCTTACGCCAACTTCTGGCAGAGGGAGCCGTGCAAAACGCCGTATTGCCCGTGCTTACCGAAGAATTGAAAGGCAAGGGAGAAAAAGAAGCCCTCGTTTTCTTCCGTGGGCTGATTGGAGTTTTCGGCTTAATCTTGCTTGGCGTGAGCATTCTAGGATCGATCTTTGCTCCTGAATTAGTGCAACTCTTTGCGAAAGGCTTTGAAAAAGACCCTGAACAATTCGAGCTCACCGTCGAGCTGACTCGATGGCTCTTTCCTTATATTTTTTTCATGGGTAGCGCCTCTCTTTGTGCAGCAGCTCTCAACACCCATAAAAAGTTCGTCGCCACATCTTTCGCCCCAGCTCTTCTTAACCTGGCATTTATCTCGAGCGCCTTCGCCTTTGCCAATTACTTTGAACAAGAAGGACAGGACCGTATCTTCTCCCTGGTCGTCGGAGCTCTGTTCGGAGGTGCTTTTCAGGTCTTTGCTCTCTGGCCAAGTCTCAAAAAAATCGGCTACCTCCGCTTACCCAGCCTAAAGTGGCAACAACCGGCTATTCGACGCGTCTTTCTGCGCCTGGGGCCAACCCTCTTAGGCATTGGGGTCTACTACGTAGATGTTCTCGTGGGGCGTCGTTTACTCAGCGAGGCCGGTGAAGGATCCGTCACTTACTTCAGCATGGCTATGCGGCTCTGTGACTTCCCTCAGGGGATCTTTGTGATGGCCATGCAAACGGCAACTCTACCAAGTCTCGCCGCGCTATTTTCTCAGGGAAAAAAAGAAGAACTTTCATCGACACTTTCCTACGCACTGCGGCTGACTCTTTACGTTGCCATACCAGCGACCATCGGCATTGTGCTGCTTTCTCGCCCCATCGTTCAGGTGGTTTTTGGGCACGGTCAATTTGATGAGCGGGCCGTGATTCAAACAGCTCAGGCTCTCGTTGCCCAAGGAAGTGCTATTTTTCTTGTCGCGATCGTGCGCCAGGTGGTGGCAGTGTTCTTCGCGGCGGGCGACACCAAGACGCCCGTAAAAATTGCGGCTTTCGACTTTCTTATTTTTGCAGCGGCAGCGTTCCTCTTGGGTAAGCAATACGGTCATGTAGGCATCAGTTGGGCCGTTTCTATTGCCAGTCTCGCTCAAGCGGCTCTCTTGCTCTTCGCAGCACGACCTTACATTTCTAAGGCAGGAATCACTGCGTTAGTAAATTCCACGATAAAAACTGCCCTGGCGGCGCTTTGCGCGTCTTTCGCTGCCTTTCTGGGTCTGTTGCTCTCTGCTCATCTTCTCCAATCATTCTTTGATTCAGCTAGCCAATTCCTCCAGGCGGTCATCAACCTAGGCGCTGGCGGCCTGGTTTTCCTTCTGACCTATCTTATCTCGGGCGCCCTCCTGAAGAATGGGGAACAGGAGGCTCTACTCGGGCCTCTTCTACGACGTATTGCTCGCTAAGTGGTCCTTTTACGGGCTCAAACCGGTCGACGACCCACCGAAAACGCTTGTTTTCATGGCCGTACAGCCGTACCTAGGGGCCGTGAGCAAACAAAGAAACCGCCCCAAGAACAAAGCCCCTACCCCAAAGGGCCCTTCTGCGGCGACTCCGCCCCCGGAAGAAAAGTCAGGAGATCGAGTTATCGAAGCTCAATTTCTTGCAGGGGCGACCGAAGTGGACCAATTTCCCCCACCTGTCATGAGCGAAATTGCATTCGCCGGGCGCAGCAACGTCGGCAAAAGCAGCCTATTGAATAGCCTCATGCAGCGAAATGGTCTCGTTCGCACAAGCTCAACCCCAGGCTGTACACGGCAAATCAGCTGGTTCGAGGCGATTGCTGACGATAAGGCGAACTTACACTTGGTGGACTTACCTGGCTACGGCTACGCTAAGCGCTCCAAGTCAGAGCGTAAACAATGGGCCCACCTCATTGAGAGCTACCTACTAGCCCGCTCGACCCTCAAAGGCGTTGTTATCCTCATTGATATCCGTCGAGGACTCGAAGAAGAAGAAAAATCTTTACTCGAGCTCCTTGAGGGGGACTCCGAAGTTTCGCGAGCTCCTTTGGAAACGGTCATCGTTGCCACAAAGCTGGACAAGCTTTCCAATTCAGCTCGCAAACCAGCTCTGGCGGCACTTTGCGCCCAAGTGGGCCGACCTGTTTTAGGCTATGCTGCTCCAGAACACCTAGGCAGACGCCCTCTCTGGCGGAAGATAAGACGTATTGCTGGTGTGAGCCTGCTAGAAGCGGCTCCCGATCAAGACTCGTGACGAGATCGTCTAAAGCACTGGTTCGATGGCCGCGTCTGCGCCGTCTTAGGGGACGCGGCCCATCGCCGCTTTATTCTGCAACAAGCTTCGACAATCCCTCGCTGCGAGAGTGAACCTCTTCTTTCCACCCTTTGAGAAACGATAAGCGGGGCCGCCTGTTGCTTGAAAGAATTCAATCCGAACGGGCCCTTTTTTTGGCAAATTCTTACGAGATTTAGCGAAACTCATTACATCTGCCAGCGTGCAGGATTCGGGAACGCTTAAACCCAAAGGTGGTTTCCGCCCACAGGTTTGCTTGGTCCTGTCTTTCTGCGCTACCAGGCCCTCTTTATCAAGAATGACGTTTTGCTTTCCGCAGTAGGTATTCTTCGGCAGAGTGCCTGCCGGACGAGAGGGCTGGGGACCCAAGCCTCGAGCACTTTGAAAACTATAGCGGACTTTTGTCTTGGGCTTGCTCAAATCGACCCGCCCGTCAGGAAGAACGCCGTCCACTACAACACCCACAAATAACTCTCGTTCACTCAAGGCTGCAGCTTGTGCAAGAGCTTGAAAAGGATCAACAGCTTGAGGAAAGCCCGGTACGTCTTTTGTAGGAGGCCCGGGCGTGCGGGCTGCGCGAGGAATCGTCTGCTCGCGGGCCCAGAGAGAAAGGCTTAAACTTCCAACGATGGCAAGAAGAAGAACCGTCAGACCGCTGAAGGTATCTTTGCGATGGCCGGGGCCGAAAAGTGCGTGAAAAAGCATGAGGGCAGCGGTCTATCTCAACTTGGGGAGCGGCGCAAAGAGGCTCTCCTTCAGCGGCGGGCTTTCTTGACCTTTAGGTGAGCTAAAAACCTCTTCATTTCTCCCAACAACTCATCGCGAAGGACCTTATCTTCCGAAAGATCTTTCTTCTCCAGAGGGTCATTGGCAAGGTCGTAAATCCCCAAAACCATACCCTGGCTCGTGATGAGTTTTTTCTGGTCACTGATAAAGGCCCGACGCTCCCGATTGTTCGGACCTCGAGGCATATCAATCAATAGAGGGCGCTCCTCAACTTCGTCACCCCAATCCAAGAAAAGTGAGGTTCCCTGCATCTTCCCCCGCTGCTCCTCTGATAACCCAAAAACATCTGCAATCGTAGGAGCAAGGTCAATCAAGCTTCGGCGTGCATCGACCCGTAGTGGACGTGCACCAGGCACGCGAATCATCAACGGCACTCGAACTAATTCCTCCCATAGTTCAAATCCGTGGCGAATCATCCCATGCTCTCCAAAAGCTTCACCATGATCGCTCGTCAGCATAACGACGGTTGAGTCTTTTAACTCAAGACGCTCAAGAGCCCGGAATACACGACCCAGTTGAGCATCGGTAAAGGCAACTTCACCATCATAGCGCGCACGAGAATCAGACCCAAAATCCATGCCTTCATGGGCCACGTAATCAGCATGAGGATCCATCCAGTGTCCCCAAGCAAAAAAGCGCTCCCCTGAAGCCTGAAGCTTTTCTAATTCGCTGATCAGCTCCGTAGCGATTTTTTCACCATTAGAACTCTTATCGCCTTCTATCCGCACAACACGAGGGGCCGCACTGTGATTAATCAGGTCCCAGCCTCTCTCAAAGCCATAGCCTTTAAAATAAAAGTACCAATAACCTTGGACACTCACCGT
>JAKVCH010000281.1 GCA_022447485.1 Polyangiaceae bacterium
GTCGGCGAATTGGACAGGCAAACCCGTCGTTGATTCGACGGCGACGGGGGCCTGACCATGGTTCGTTTAGTTCAGAGGTCGGACGTCGGTGAATTTCGTCGCCGCTATAAATGGCTGGTTCTCTTTATTGTTGGGATATTTCTCTTTCTCGCGAGCCGGCTCTTTCAATTACAGATCCTGGAAGGTGATCTCCATGAGGCGGAAGCTCGACGCAATATCATCGGTGAAACTCGACTGGCCACTACTCGTGGCGTGATCCGAGACGCCCATAAGAAGGTACTGGCCTCAAACCGCCCCGCCTATAATGTTTATGTCGTGCCGATATCCCTCGACCGAGAGAAGGTGTGGCCAAGAATCGTCCAGCTGATGGGCTTGAGTCGTGATGAGGTGAAACGCATCGAAGAGCGCCTAGATGCTGTCAAAGGTACGAAGAGGGAGAGTCATCAGCTTTTGGTTCGAGTCGATGTTGATCGAGATATTGTTGCTGCCTTAAAGACCGTGAGTCGGGAGTTGAAAGGTTTGCGCGTCCGCCCATCGCCGGTGCGAGCCTATCCTTATGGGGTTTTAGCCTCTCACGCCATTGGCTACATGCGGGAGGTCGATGCTGACACTCTCGCTGCTCGTCCCGAGGCTGGCTATCGAGCGGGAGATCGTATTGGTGCTGTTGGCGTTGAGCGACGCTGGGAAAGCTACTTACGAGGCCAAAGGGGGTTTGAGCGCTATATTCGGAAAAAGGCCCGCCGAGAACGCGTGGAAGATCTCCAGGATCGCTACTTGGGCGGTAGTCATCGAGAGGAGCCACGGCCTGGTCGAGATATTTCTCTGAGTTTAGATATTGAATTGGTAGCGGCTGCTGAAGAGGCGATGCGCGGTCATCTCGCTGGGGCGGTGGTAGTGCTTGATGTGCGCACCGGCCGAGTCCTAGCGGCTCTTTCAAAACCCAGTTTCGACCCGAATGTTGTTTCTGGTGGCAAGGGCAAGAAGGCGATCGTTGATGCGTTCCGGCGCTATTATTCCGACCCTCTGAAACCGACTTTAGATCGTACTATCTCTGCGGCGTATCCACCTGGCTCAACCTACAAACCATTTTCCGCTCTTTCCGGTTTGCAGTCTGGAGACCTCACACGAGAAAGGCGGGTGGAATGTCGAGGTGGGTTTGAATACGGAAAGCGCTATTTTCGCTGTACTGGAGTGCATCGCCAGGTCAACTTACATTCAGCGATGGTCCAGTCCTGCAATACCTACTTTTATGATTTGGGGTCGCGTATCCCAATTGATACTTTGGCCCGCGATGGCTCTCAATTTGGATTTGGCGCAAAAACAGGCATCGGAGTCAATCCTGAGGCCCGGGGGCGAATGCCAACTCGAGCCTGGTACTCGCGGCGCTACAAGGGGGCTTTTCGTGGTGGTTTTACCCTCCTTGCTGCGATTGGTCAGGGCGCCACGACCGTCAATGTTTTACAATTAGCGTTAGCCTATGGAGCTCTTGCCAATGGTGGCACGCTCTATCGCCCCCAAGTAGTTCGAAGCATCGAGACAAGCGATGGTATGGTGGTTCAAGACTTTCCGCCGCGCGTGCGGCGACTGGTCGAGATTGATCGCCAACAGCTGAGCTGGCTCCGCGATTCAATGCATGGAGTTGTCGAAGAGAACCGAGGCACTGCGTTCAATGCCCGGATAGCTGGAGTAGATATTGCTGGTAAGACGGGTACAGCCCAGGTGACTCAATCAGCGCCGCGGGGAACAGATCAAAGTGATATTGAGTACTTTGTCCGCAGCCATGCTTGGTTTGCTGGCTATGCTCCTCATGAGTCACCAGAGATCGCCATCGTTGTTTTAGTTGAGCATGGTGGTGGTGGTGGAAAGAATGCGGCGCCTGTAGCGATGAAAGTTGTGAAGCGCTGGCAAGAATTGAAAGATAAGCGCCTCGGCAGGCTTGTGGAGAGTGAGGAATAATGGCTCGACATCGTTCAGCACTGAGTGCACCGACACATATTGATATGGTCTTATTGCTGGTCGTTGTTGTGATCGCGTCGATCGGGATCGTGAATCTTTACTCGGCCACGAGTGCTTATGTCGGAGCAACTCGTCAGTCCGGGTTGGCCGGCATTTACGTGACCCAAATTTACTGGCTGGTCGTGGGCTTTCTGATCGCCATGCTCATCGCAGCGATTGATTATCGGCACCTCGAGCGTATGGCACCCGTGCTCTATTTAGGAGGCATGGTGACATTAGGCTTGGTTTTTGTGCTCTCTCCGGAGGTCCGAGGTGCACGGCGCTGGATTCAGATTGGTAGTTTCACCTTCCAGCCTAGCGAGTTTATGAAGCCGCTCGTTGTCCTCTTGGTGGCGCGGCATATTCAGAATGATTATCGAATCGACGCTCGCCGTTTGATTGATCTGTGGCAGCCCATGCTGATCTGCGCGATTCCGATGGTGACTGTCATGAGGCAGCCAGACCTGGGCACATCGCTGATTTATTTGCTTTCCACTTTGAGCATGCTGCTTATCACCAGAATCAGAGTGCGCAGCCTGTTGACCGGTCTATTCGGTGGTTTAGGAGCGGTGTATCTGATGTACGAGTTCGGACTTCGGGACTATCAGAAAGGTCGAGTGACCAGCTTTTTAGACCCTGAGGCAGATGCTTCTGGCACTGGCTGGCATGCTCTTCAGTCTCAAACGGCTATCGGTAACGGGGGCGTTGTCGGCGAAGGCTTTATGCAAGGGACCCAAAATCAATTTGGTTTTCTTCCCGATCAGCATTCCGACTTTCCTTTTAGCGTTTTTTCTGAAGAATTTGGCTTTGTCGGCTGCATCGCATTGCTAGCGCTTTATTGCTTTCTGAGTATCTGGGCCATTCACATCGCCTCCCTCGCCAAGGATCGATTTGGCGCCGCTCTAGCGGTCGGTGCCGGGTCGATTATTTTTTGGCACACCATTTTTAATCTGGGTATGTCGATGGGGCTCTTGCCCGTCGTAGGTATTACTTTACCGCTATTTTCTTACGGTGGCAGTTCGGTTGTGACAATGATGGTCAGCCTCGGGTTACTGATGAGCGTCTCGATGCGACGTTAGGCGCGAGTTGCACCTCAGATGATGGTGGAGACAGCTCAGATTGCTGTCTCCACTGAGAGGCCCATGCTGAGGCAGCTCAGCTTTCGTCGTCAAAAGAAAAGAGCGATTGAACGTCGGCCTTTGTTAGTCGCTTTCCGCCACCTTGATCTTCTTCCAATACAGCGGCAACCAAATCTTTCTTCTTTGACTTTAATTGCAGGATCTTCTCTTCAAATGTTCCTGCTGCAATCAGCCGATACACGCTCACGACCTTGTTTTGGCCGATTCGATGAGCTCGGTCCGTCGCTTGGTCTTCGACTGCTGGATTCCACCAAGGATCAAAGTGAATCACCGTGTCTGCCGCCGTTAGATTGAGACCACTGCCACCCGCCTTCAAGCTGATGAGGAAAACTGGAACGGTGGGGTCAGTCTGAAACTTATCAATCTCGGCAGCACGGTCCTTTGTCGCTCCGTCGAGGTAAGCATACTTTATCTTATCTCCCTCAAGAGCCGTGGCCATCAGTTTGAGCATCGAGACGAATTGGCTGAAGATGAGCACTTTATGACCACCCTCTTCAACTTCTTCGACTAATTCGCGTAGGAGTTCTAATTTTCCACTGTCTTCGGGGCCGAGCTCTTTGGGTAAGCCTAATAGTCTAGGGTCACAAGCTGCTTGCCGTAACTTGGTGAGACCAGCCAAAATATGGAGTTGACTCTTCGCGATACCATGCTTTTCGACTTCTCCCAGTACGTTGGCTCGCACCTCCTTCAAGATTTGCTGATAGATACCCTTCTGCTCCGCTGGCATATCGACAATTTTGTCAAATTCGAGCTTTTCCGGGAGATCTTGAGCGACTTCGCTCTTGGTTCTGCGGAGAATAAAAGGATGAATTACAGCGCGTAATCTCGCTGCGCGCTTCGGGTCTCCTTGGTCAATCGGCCGAGCATAATATTCCTCGAACTTTTTCAAGGTGCCGAGAAGACCAGGGCTGACAAAGTCGAAGATCGACCAGATTTCGCTGAGTCGGTTTTCAATGGGCGTTCCTGTCAGCGCGAGACGATGTTTCGCTCCAAGATCTTTGGCAGCTTGGGCTGTTGCGCTCATGGGGTTCTTGATGGCCTGGGCCTCGTCAAGAATCGAGTAATGGAGATCGAGGCTTTTGAGAATTTCGATGTCTCTCCGGAGAAGTGCATAACTGGTAATGATTACGTTGGCCGACTGCAGGTTTTCTTCTTGCCCCTTGCGGTTGGCGCCATGCCACAAAAATACCTCTAACGAAGGCGCAAACTTTTCGATTTCTCGTTCCCAGTTTGTGACGACAGAGGTGGGGGCCACAATCAAAGCCTTGATTGGGCCGGTCGCTTTGGCCGTATGGAGAGAGAGAAGCAATGAGATGGTTTGAATCGTTTTGCCCAATCCCATGTCGTCGGCCAGAACACCCCCAGAGCCGATATCGTGGATAAATTTGAGCCAGGATAAACCCTGCTCCTGATAGGGGCGAAGGGTTGCTTTGAGTCCGCGTGGTTTACGCACCTTCTTGATTTCGTCGATTGACGCTAACTTTTGGAAGAGTGCCTTTGCACCGGCGGTAACGGTTTTCCCATCAGAATGCTCAAGCAGTTCGTGGACCCGACCGGCCTGGCTCAGGGGTAGTTTGCCCTGTTTATTGGCGCTGGAGAGAAGCTCTACTTCGCGGTCGATCAAGCTTTGGACTCGATCTGAATCAAGGGCTGCGAAACTATTGTCTGCGAGGCGAACAAACTTCTTTCCCTCGCGCAGGCAGCGCGCAATTTCTTCTCGATCAACTCCGACGCCGTCGGCTTCCCAACTAATCTTTACATTGAGCCAGTCGACGCCGCTTGAGACGCGGGCCTT
>JAKVCH010000282.1 GCA_022447485.1 Polyangiaceae bacterium
ATGCTGCCGGTGCTGATGCTGCCGATGCTGATGCTGCCGGTGCTGATGCTGCCGGTACTGATGCTGCCGGTTCTGATGCAGGCAGTGACTCCGAGCCGACGAACGCGGAAAGCGCGACGGCTGAGTCCCCCAAAGAGGCAGGGGCAGACGCCGACGCAACAGCTGAAGCGAGCACCGCCGACGGCGAAGCACCCAAAAAGAAGAAACGGCGCCGTCGCAAGAAGAAGAAGCCTTCGGCTGACGGCCCCCATGCTCCAGAGCGAGCTCCTTTTCACGTCGGTGAACAAGTCTTTGGCAAAGTGACAACCATCCTCGATACAGCCATTATGGTTGACCTATCAGGAAAAGCATTGGCCCTCTTCGATAGAGGAGAAATGGAAGCCGATGACCTTATCCCAGAAATTGGTGAAAATTTCGTTGGCCAAGTCTTAGGTGATGGTGGACGCGGCGGACTCGTAGTGTTGACACGCAAGCCACTCCGCGAGGAAGAGACGAAGCCAAAAGTTGAGGCTGCGGCCAAGGACGGGACGTTAGTTGAAGCCCTCGTTACCGGCGTTATCAAAGGTGGGGTCGAAGTTCTGATTGATGGCCTGAGAGCTTTTGCTCCAGCCTCTGGAGTCGACCTTCATCCCCGCAACGCGAATTTACAACAGCTTGTCGGTCAACGCCTTGATTTCAAGGTGACCACCTTTGAAAAGCAAGGTCGTGAAGTTGTTGTCACTCGACGACCCATGCTTGAAAAAGAAGCTCACGAGAGAAGAAAGAAGGCTCGTGAGCTCCTCAAAGACGGCATGGAGATGCAGGGCGTAGTACGCACAATTGTGGATTGGGGTGCTTTTATCGCTCTTCCCGAAGCTGAATACCTCGAAGGCTTGGTTCATATTAGCGAACTCTCGCACAACCCCCGCGAGAAAGTTGCGGACGTACTGAAGCCTGGCCAAAAGCTCCAAGTCAAAATCCAAAAGATCGACGAGAAAGGCAAAATTTGGCTGAGCCGCAAGGCTTTGATCGAAGATCCTTTTGCCAAATTGACTGAAGGCATCAAGGTCGGTGATATCGTCGAAGGCAAAGTCGCTCGAGTCGAGGAATTTGGAGCTTTCATCACTTTGACGGAAGGTTTCGAGGGCCTCTGCCATGTTTCTGACCTGTCCATCAATCGCATTCCTGACGCCCGAACAGTCGTCAAGGAAGGCGACGATCTGAAAGTCTTGATTCATCATATCGATTCTCGCAATCGTCGAGTCGCACTGCACCCTGCTCCAACCGGCGAGCAAGCCGAAGAAGAGCGGCAAAAGGTGGCCCGAAACTCAAAAGTAAAAGTCGCCGTCACGAAGATCGACAAAGGCGGTTTGCAGGTGAGAGTTTTGGGCGCGACAGGTCGTCAGGCTCGGGGCTTTATTCCGGCGGGCCAAACAGGTACCCCTCGGGGAGCGGAGCTGCGCAAGCACTTTACTGAGAATCAGAAACTCGACGCGATGGTGATCGATGTGGACCCTCGTCGTGGAGAAGCCAAGTTGAGCCTCACCCGACTGGCTCAAGACGAAGAACGCCGCGCCCACAAGGAATACCGCCAGAAGCTCAAGGCAGAGGCCAACTTTGGCACCTTGGGCGATTTACTGAAGAGCAAATTAGGCGGCTAAGTCCTGCGGTGCTGAGTAAGTAGAATAAGCAAGTAGATAGAGCTGCAATTCGCTTCTTCAAAACAAAACCGCTCGTTGAAAAATGAATCGAGTCCTCTGAAAGAGGGCTCGATTCATTTTGTCCACAAGAGAACGGTCACTCCTGACGCAAAGCCTCGACCGGATCTAAGCGAGCGGCACGTTGTGCGGGAAGAAAACCAAAGAGGATTCCCAAAAGGGTGCTCACGCTAAAAGCAACTAATATCGAAGAGAGAGAGACATCCAGCTCCCACCCAAAGTAACCTTCTAATGGGACGAGAGAAAATCGGGCGACCACCACCCCCAGAGCTCCGCCCAGTAGGCAAAGCACGAGTGCTTCAAGGAGAAATTGAATCAGTACATCTCCAGCTCGCGCACCCACAGCCAGGCGAAGCCCGATTTCTGGCGACCGTTCAGCTACGCTGACAAGCATAATATTCATCACCCCGATGCCCCCAATAAATAGACTCACCACCGCAATACTCAGCAGCAGACTTTTCATCACGGCGACCACGCCTTGACGGGCCTTGGCGATGAATAATTGGTCGCGAATTGAGAAATCATTTTCGTCTCCAGGCTTCAATCCGTGAAGCTGCCTTAAAACTGGCTTCAGAGCCTTCTTTAACCAAGCGGCATCCACCTGGTCCCGTCCAGCTACCAAGATTTGACGAACTTCGCCCGGCCCTGAGGGTGCAACCTTTGCACGCATCGTCTTCAGCGGCATGATCACGACATTATCCTGATCTACGCCAAACGGCGTTTCACCTTTCGCCTCCAAAACCCCCTGAATGAAGAAAAGGTGTTTGCCGATACGAATCGATTCGCCTACGGGATCGACTTCACCAAAAAGCTCCTCAACAAGACTCGGCCCAATGACGCAGACTCTTGCACCACTTGACACCTGGCGCTCTGTAAAAAGAGTGCCGCTGGCTAAACCATAATTTCTCGCCTTAAAATAGGGCAGCTCTGTTCCAATAAGTTGGGCTGCCGCATTTTCGCTACCCCATTGCACTCTCGCCCCACCGTCTATCAAAGGAATGGCATCGGCAATCTGTGGCACCTCCTGCATCAGACGACGGGCATCACTTTCAGTCAGTCTCGAACGTGCCGCCCGCCCCACTCCAGCGCTTTGCACAGAACGAGGCCGAACCGTCACTAAGTTCTTGCCCAGCCGATCGAAGCTCTGAAGTAATTCCCGTTCCGCCCCTTCTCCCAAGGACAAGACCAAGATAACTGAAAATACACCTACAAAGACCCCCACTCCCGTCAATAAAGAGCGCAAGGGATGCCGCTGCAAAGAAATAAATGCCGAGGCAAGGGCTGTTCGAAACACACTCAACATCAGCGAAGCGCCTCAATTGGATCTAGTTGCGCAGCTCGACGTGCCGGCAGGGCGCCGAACACTAAGCCCACAACTAAGCTTGTCCCGATAGCGATCAAAAGGGCCGGCATTTGAAGAGTTAAGGACCAGCCCAAAATAAGACCTAAGAGCCAAGAAACACCTACTGCGAAACTCACACCTAATGCTCCTCCAAAGAGAGCGAGTATCAAAGCTTCAGCGAGGAACTGCTGGAGAATCATTCGAGGCTGCGCCCCCACACCCATGCGCACTCCAATCTCGCGCTTGCGCTCTGCTACCGCGACCAACATGATATTCATCACGCCTACGCCACCAATAAATAGAGCAATCGCTGCCGAAGTCGTCAGAAGTAAAGTAACAAGGTCAAGCATTTCACCCTGGGCCTGACGAAAACTTTCTTGGGACCGAATATCAAAATCGTTCGGTTCCCCTTCGTCCATTCGATGACGCTCTCGTAGAATCACCTCTGCCTGTCTCATCGCCTGAGCGGTATGGGCAATGCTTCGAGCAGAAGCCATGATGAGCTGTACCCGACCCCCGGTGGCCGGCGCCACCCGCGCCCGAAACGACCCCATCGGCAAGAGCACCCGATCATCTTGGTCTTCGAAAGAAGAGCGCCCCTTCTCCGCTAGAACGCCAATCACCCGATAAGAATGGCGACCAATTTTTAACCACTGGCCAAGAGCACTTTCTTGTCCAAAAAGTTCTTGCTCAACGGTTTTACCGATAATTGCGACCTTACTCCGTAGGCGTTCATCCTCTTCTCCAATCTCTCGACCTTCAGCCACGCTAAAGCCACGAGCCTGAAAGTACCAACGGTCAACGCCCATCACAGAGGTCCGATGGCTCGCGCTCGAAGAAAAGACCCGCGCCTTGACCTGACTCCAGACAGCAACACTCTCTATCGCACTCGCTTCTGTGCGTAAGGCGTGAGCATCTGCGTCCGTCAAGCTATTGCCTGCCCCCCTCACTCCACTCCTGGCCGCAGAGCGGGCAAAAATAAAGAGAAGGTTATTGCCGATATTGTTGATCTCAGCTTCGATCCGACTGCGAGCACCGGTTCCTAATGCCACAACGACCACAACCGACGCCGTACCAATCGCAATCCCCAAAGTCGTTAAGAGCGAACGCACGCGATGTGCCCACAAAGTTCTCGAAGCAACCTTGAGCGATTCAATGAGCATCCGCCCCTCGCCGTTCTTGGGCAGCTGGCAATAATTGTCGGGCGTTCGACGGGGACTGATTTCGAAGATTCGACAGGATCCGACCATCGCCTACCGTAACAATACGATCAGCGCATTGAGCCACATCAGGCTCATGAGTGACTAGAAGAACAGTTCGCTCTTGCTCCTGAACAACATCTTGCAGCAAGGAAAGCACCTCCCATGTTGTCACAGAGTCCAAGTTCCCGGTCGGCTCATCCGCAAGAAGAAGAGGCGGTGTGGTGACCAAGGCACGAGCAATCGCTACTCGCTGCTGTTGGCCTCCTGACAACTCAGAGGGCAGATGGTCGACTCTTTCCGCCAAACCCACGCGAGCTAAAGCCTCAAGAGCAAGGCGCCGACGCTCTGCCTTTTTTAAACCGCGGTAGATCAAGGGCAACTCAACATTATCCAGGGCCGAAGTCCTGGGCAAAAGGTGGAAGCCCTGAAAAATAAAACCGATGAGACGATTCCTCACGAGCGCCCGCTCCTCGGCACTCATCTCACTCACATCCAGGCCGCCCAAAACGTAGCGCCCATGGCTCGGGCGGTCGAGACACCCCAAGATATTCATCAGAGTGCTCTTTCCTGAGCCGCTTGAGCCAACAATCGCAATCAACTCTCCTCCGGCGAGCTGAAGATTCACACCTCTTAAGGCAAAAACCACATCCTCACCCATGACATAGTACTTGGAAACG
>JAKVCH010000283.1 GCA_022447485.1 Polyangiaceae bacterium
TGGAGCGGATTAAGTCACGCTACGAGGCATTGCGCGAGAAATTGAAAGAGCTGACCAACTTAGGGCTCAAAGTCGAAATTCGTCACAATCGAATGGTGATTCGACTTCCGGGAGACGTCCTTTTTGCCTCGGGCAGTGACGAATTGAGTGAGGAAGGCCTCGAAGTTGTGGGCGCCGTCGCAGATGTGATTCGCAAAGATGAGCAGCTCCGTAGTCGCTATTTTCAAATTGCCGGCCACACGGACGACCGGCCTCTCCGCGGAGGGAGATTTGGCGATAATTGGGGCCTCTCGGCAATGCGTGCTCGCGAGGTACTGCTCTTTCTTGTCAAAGACGAGACAGAGGAAGGGGGCGGCCTGGATGTGAGTCGCCTACATATAGCCGGCTATGCTGCGACGGACCCAGTCGCGGAAAATCAAAGCGAAGAGGGCCGCGAGCAAAATCGCCGTGTTGAGCTCGTGCTACTTCCTGATGTGAACGAAATGCTCGACCTACAGAACATGTAGGAATCACCTTACACTGTAAGTTCAAAGGAAAAGCTGAAACCGTTTCATCGCTATGACGTATTTTACTGCGTGTCTGCAGTCAGTCATCTTTTACCAGCCATTCTGGGCCCGCGCTTTGCTACGGCAAATTCAGCACGCCCCCGGCCTTCGCTCCCCGCTCGAGGGAACGAGCCCCGATTGGTGACCTCAGCTCCGAGTTCCAATCCTTCCCAAGAGCCCGAAGAAGTCCAGCCAACAGAGCTCTCGGAAACTCGGTGCCAGCATGAAGAACGCAGCGATATTGGGCTGAGCCTAGAAGAGCTGATGGCACGCTACCTCGAGGGCCAGGAAACAGCCTTCGAAATGCTTTACCGACAGCTTACCCCTCGGCTCTTTGGCTACTTACTGCGCCTCACGCGACACCGAGAAAGAGCGGAAGATCTGGTTCAGATAACCTTTGCCAAAATTCATCGGGCTCGGGCCAGCTATCTTCTCGATGCACCCGTCCTGCCATGGGCGCTGGCGATCGCCCGACGTTCTTTCCTCGATGAATGCCGCCGAGCCAAGGTACGCCCGGAAGATCTGAGTCGAGATGGAGAGCTCCCAGAGCCTGGTGCCCGGGCACCCGAACGAGATGCTGATCTTGCGGAGGCCTTAGAATTTGCTCTGCAAAGAATTCCGGCTCAATATGCTGAAGCCATTCAGCTAACGAAAATCACCGAGCTCAGCATCGCTGAAGCAGCAACAGTGCTCAACTCTACCAAAGCAGCGGTTAAATTACGCGTCCATCGCGGTTACGCCCTTTTGAGAAAAGAATTGGAAGATTATGGCCGCCACATCTGATCCGCCAAGTGATCCTTTCGCCAGCTTGAGAGAGAGAATCGAACAACCCTCTCCCAAGGTATTTCACGCCCTGCAACAAGAGCTCCACGGTCAATTCCAAACAGTTCACGGAACGACCAGGAAAAAGCGATTTGCGCTGACTGCGCTGTCGATTCTAGTGGCCCTACTCCTCACCTCGCTCGGCTCGTTTCTACGCGCCCCAAAAAGTCTACTCCTGGCCGGATGCGCATTGAGTCTCGGGGCAAGCGCATTACTCATTGCTGGCTTACCTCAGCCAGTACTCCCGAACGATTCACGAAAAAAAGTTTCACCGAAGATTCACCTCGACATCACGAGTCTCCCTCGGAAGAGAATGCTTTTGATGTTGACGCTCATGGGCACCTTGGTGACGCTGGCGCTAACGGCACACCATTTCGCCTCCATGGGAGAATTCCTAGAAACCGGAGCAGGTCTTCCCTGTATTGCTCACGCTCTCGTTGCTGGGGCGTTAGCTCTGTGCGGACTTACCATCGTCTGGCGCAACAGCGACCCTTTCTCGCCTCGTCTCACCGGAGCGTTACTCGGTGCCTTTGCCGGAGTCGTCGGCGTACTTAGCGTGGGTTTCAGCTGTCCTCATACCGAGGGTTTTCATCTCGTGATCAGTCACGGAATTGGTGTATTCATTCTCGCTTATCTAGGTTCACGTTTCTCAGCTCGCGCGCTCTCTCCTTAAAACTTTCCCACTACTGACGAGGTGTCTTGAGCTACTCGCGAATAGTGACACCATAGGAACTCCCCCTCCCCAGCAGAGTTCATTCACTCTCCGGTCGAATGCAAGAGCCCAATCCCACTGTGAAAAAGCATAAACCTCGTTCCCCTCTGGGAAAACTTTTCGAGATGGTTCTCTGGAGCTTATCAGCCGCGCTGCTCGTCTTGGCTTTATGGCCTCGAGATTCAGGCCCGAGCGAGGGAGCTTCCGCCCCGCAATTTCAGGTGCCACTCTTAAGTGAGCAGGGGAGCTTCTCATTCTCTGGCAAGCGCGAACGACCTCTTCTGATCGAAGCCTTCGCGAGCTGGTGCAGTGCCTGCAGAAGAAATAGCGGCTTGCTGAATTCATTTGAAAGCTCCAGCTATGCTCAAAAAATTGATACCCTGGCAATCAGCGTCGAGGAGAGCGCCTCCAACGCTCGACGCGCTATGCGCGACTGGCCAATCCACGGCAAAGTAGCTCATGACAACCTCAAGCAATTTTCTCGGAAGTTCTCGATTAGCGTGTTGCCCACTTACATCCTGATTGACCGAGACGGCAGGGTTGCCGACGTGGCCGTCGGAGGAGTCACTTCGCGTCAATTACGGGAGTGGACGGAGCTCTCCGAGACGGCGCAGAGTAAAAGTGATTGATCAGTTCCGCTGACCAAAGGCGCAGGACCGACGAACGCGATCCTGCTCCTTCGTCCGAGACCGCTGTTTCGCCTCACGCCATTCTCACGCTTTGCAACAATTGCCCCCATTGGGCGCTTGATAGGCTTGCGCCGATTTCTAGGATGAGGAGCTCAGAGCTCTATTTCTGTGCCGGCGGTGCCGCGACCGGAGAAGCTGGCGCCGGGGAAGCTGGCGTCGCTGAAACTGGCGCCGGGGAAGCTGGCGTCGCTGAAGCCGGGGCAGCTGGGCCTTTTCGCCGAGTCAGGGCTCGTCGCGGCAAAGGCGGACCTTTCAACGGCGGCACTGGCGTACCATCGGCAAGCACATGGGTGACACGCCATTCCTTCTCGCTGAGCTCGACTTCATAGATAGAGCGGGTTTCTCCAAAAGGCCCCGTCGTCAAGATCTGCACCCACGCATCCTCCGCCCCACGCTCAAGTACCGTTGGCGTCGCAAATATCTCTTTGGCAGCAAGCTCCCGCGCGGCCGCATCGACGCACTCTTTCTCTTGGGCTGCTAGCCACGATTGCGCATCCCCTTTGACCAATTCGGACGCCGCGGCAAAGCGACCGCGGGCAACCGAAAGCGCGAGTTCCATCGCCACACTTTTTGGCGTCTTCGTCCGTTCCGCCTGGGTCGTTTTGCGCGGGGTGAGGCTCTCGCCATCCACATGATAATTACAAGCGGCCCGGCCTGCTGCCCACATGATAATCGTCGCAATGGAAATTATGGCAAGTAGATAGAGCGTCTGCCGCTGGGGAGCATCAACCGCAACTTCGTCCGGCTCCTCCGAAGCAAGTCGAGGCTTCGCTTTGGTTTCAATACTCGTCGGCTGCTCGCTCTTCTTCTTCTGCTGCTCGCTCATCGGGCGGAGCATCCTCGCGAAAGGCTCGCTACGCAAGCCAGCCGAAGATTTCCGCGAAAATCAGAGAAAATCGTTCCACCGACAGCCGAACAGAGACCTCAAAAGCCGCCTTTCGGCGCAGAATACTACCGGCGAGGCCAAATCTCTCGCCCTAGGTTCGGTTCTTGAAGAACTCGCACTATGCTTCGGGGAAGATGGCCTCCCCTCTTGTAGAGTTCCCCCCTCCTGCTGCGCCGCCCCTTCGACCCCGTTCGGCATCTTCCTGGCTTGCTCGTGTAGCTTTTGCACGACTCACCCTGAAAAGCGGAGAACTCGGTCAAGCCCAGCGACGTGCTCAACGAGCGATGCTGCCTCTGGTAATTTCAGCATGCTTCGGTCTGCTCCTTCTCAAAGCCATCTCTTTCGATACCTTCATGCTCGAGTTCTGCCTCAGAGTTGTCGGGTACTCGATGTGGTTCACTGCTCTTTTTGTCGCCACTGCGTTATTCAAAAGGGCAAACGCTGCACCTCGACAAAGATACGTCAGCCTCCGGGGACTCCAGCCTGCTTCTTTTGGCAATCGATTGTTGAGCTACGGATTCAGCTTATTATGGCCCTTGTTCCTGGGGGCACTGCCCCTCGCGATTGCTCTTCTGCTCACGGCAACGAATAGCAGGGAAGGCGCCCTGTTCTTCGCCCAAACCTTCGGCTATCTCGCAGCCTTTGCATTGGCCCTTAGCGCAACAGTCACCGCTGTCGAAAGCCTTGTGCCCCGCTCCCATAGGATAGCAAATTTCTTGGCTTTGAGCCTTTGGTTATTACCGTGGGCCCTTAGTGATATCGCTCTGCTCCGCTTCAGCCTCCCGGACCTCTTTCTTCAGGGTTACGACTACCTCTGGAAAGTAGCAGGGACAATTTCATGAACCGCTTGGCTCTACATCGCGTTCAACTCTACCCAAAGGGTCCCATTCACCACCATACATGTTCGGGAAAAAGCATTGCTTTGCTCGTTGACACGCTCGAAGAAGTCGATGAGTGGGCGCGCCTGCTCAGCGGCCAAATCGCGCCCAATCAAGGTCGCATCTACTGGGAGATCGACGGTAAAGCACAACAGCCATTCGGCGATCCTCAGCTTCGCGCGCGCTTGCCCACAAGCCTCCTCAATGAATCGGGGGCTCTCCTGGGAGCAACAGTAGAAGAGCACCTCAAAAGCGTTGCCCGACTCATGGGTTGTCAGGCTGCACAGCTCCAGTTACCTCAAAGCCTCCGCTATCTGACCTCTCGAACAGCCGACTCCCTTACTGTCGCTGAAGTGCGCCAACTCGCATTGAGTCTCGCCTTGCAG
>JAKVCH010000284.1 GCA_022447485.1 Polyangiaceae bacterium
ATCGCAGAAAAAGAGCTCGTGACGCTCCCGATATCCGCGGAGGTTCGGCTTTGTTCGTCGTCTGAGGGCTCCTGTCACCATGCCATCAGCTGTCAAACAAAATGGTCGGCTCAGCTCAGTATCCCGCGACACCCCGATCCCCCTGCACTTTTTCCAATGCTCCAGCTGGCACTCAAGGCTGAGCGGCCCTGTCGTCTTGGAATCGACCTCATGCCCTTCATCGCTGAATTCGCTGAACGCAGAGTCGAAGAAGGCAATCAACGACTCGCGCGACAAGTCGCGATGATGGAAGAAGAGCTGCTCTCATCTCTACAGGAATTGCTCCCGCAGCACCGGCGAGGGCTCGCGTGGAAAGCAAATAGCATCACCATCAGCCCTCTCCACAGACAGAATCAAACTTTCTCTCTGGCTTTCTACCTGCGAGGCCACTTACGACTCGAAAGACCTTCATCACAGCAAGGCAACTCTACGGAGAGCGACCATGATAGGCCAGCGAATCAATTCTTCTTCAACAAGATCGTCTCCTCTCAAGAACAGGCTACAGCTTCTCAGGAGAGCTACCTCTATCTTCCCTCATTTTTGCCAAAGCAAAAACTTCAACAAAATCTCGAACAAGCCATCGCTCTCCATAGCCCCGACATTCAGATCAGCAACTTCAGCTTGGAGAAAGAGGGCGGCCTCTTCCTTGCGAGCCATCGGAAGCCCCCCTGCGCAAGCGCCTGGGTCGAGATGCGTCTTGAGTATGCACCTGGTCGCCAAGCTCTTGTCCCAGAATTCATTGTCTTCGACAGCGGTCGAAGCCATGAGGCCCGAGCCATTGAACGCCATCTGCGCTCAACTGCTGCGCAACTGATCTTTCCCGTCCATCTTGATGAACAACTGAATCGCCTCAACCCTCCTCCCCGCAAGGGCCTGGACGCATGGGATGCGCTTGCCCATCACGCCAAGCTGCAGTTCTCGTCAGCAGGCATTCAGGTTGAAATTGCCGTGACAAGTGATTTCTATTTTGATGTCGGAGCCCTTCTCTCTCGGGACGTCGGAATTGAATCGATCTTGATTCCCTGAGAGTCATCACCAGAAATGGCTTACCCGAGTTCTGTTATCCTTTCGTAAGCACACCAGGGTCAAGGCTCACACTGATCGGACAATGATCAGAACCAAGATCATGAGGGTGAATCGCCGCCCCTCGCACAAATTCCATTGCTGCGGGAGAGGCCAAAATATAGTCAATCCTCCAGCCAATATTTTTTTCACGAACACCGAAGCGCTGACTCCACCACGTATAATTCCCTTCTCCTCGGTGAAAATGTCGAAATGTATCGACCCAATTCGATTGGATCCATTGGTCAAAAGACTCTCTCTCTTCAGGGCAAAAACCACTCGTCTTCACATTTTGCTTGGGGCGCGCCAGATCAATCGGCATATGAGCTGTATTCCAATCTCCCATCACTAAGATACGCTCGCCCTGGTCTGCCGCAGTTTGAATCCGCTGACGCAAACGAGCATAAAAGTCCAACTTGAAGGGGATGCGGCTATTGTCACGATTTTTCCCACTACCATTCGGAAAGTAGCCATTGATGATCCTGAGCTCCCCCAGTTGAGCTTCCTGCAGACGCCCTTCAGCATCCATTTCCTGATCACCCAAAAGACACTCTCGAAATTCTACGGGCAGCGCCGAATAAATACCAACACCGCTATAGCCCTTGCGCTCCGCCGCAACGAAATCCGTCTTGTAGCCTGGCAGCTCCAAAAGCTCAGGGGGAATATCTTTGTGCGCAGCGCGAACTTCTTGCAAGCCGACAAAGTCCGGCTTTCGAAGCTGGAACCAATCCACCAACCCCTTTTTTGCAGCAGCGCGGATCCCATTCAGGTTCCATGAATAAATTTCCAATGTCTTTGATGCCATGGTGCTTTCCACCTACAGCGCATCTCGCCCGAGGCCAACCCCCGAAACTGCCTCTTGCAGAAGAATCGAGTCATGGCAGGCTCGGCCCGTGAAGACAGCTTTGCCAATCGACGCACTCCGCGCAGAATTGCTCGCAGCTCTTCAGCAGACTTCAATTGCAATCAGCGCACCTACGGGTACTGGCAAGTCGACACGAATACCTCAATGGCTGGACGGCAAGGTCTTGATTGTTCAGCCTCGTCGTGTGGCTGCGCGCGCCGTGGCCAGTCGTATTGCAGAAGAACTCGGCTCACCTCTCGGGCAGGAAGTCGGCTACCACGTGAAGAACGACCGTTTGGCCACGGCTCAGACTCGCTTGCTCGTTGTCACGCCGGGCATTGCTCTGCATGCACCCGAGCTACTTGAGTCTGCAGATATTCTCGTGCTGGATGAATTGCATGAACGACGACTCGATACCGATCTCTTGCTCGCGCTGGCAAAGAAGCGCAAGCTCAAGACAATTGCGCTCTCCGCTACGATGGATGCGGAGGCTGTCGCAGCCTACCTTGGTGGGCGAGCTTTCCAGCTCGAAGCAAGGACTTATCCGGTCACGATTTGCTCTATCGATGACGGCTCAACTCTTCCTCATGGCCGTCAACTTAGTAAAAGAGTCGCCCAGGCTCTTGCTTCGTCTCCCCCGCTCGACGGCGATACTCTCGTCTTTCTGCCTGGAAAGCGAGAAATCGAGGAATGCCGTCGGCAGCTCCACTCAGACTACCTCGTCGTCTGCCTTCATGGTGGACTCAGCCTGAGGGAGCAAGCTCGGGCACTCCAACCAAGCAAGCAAGCGCGCATTATTCTCGCCACCAATGTGGCCGAGACATCGCTCACTCTACCCGGAGTCACTCAAGTCATTGATTCGGGACTCGTTCGACGGACCCACTACCATGAAGGTCGATCCTATCTAGCACTCACGGCTATATCACAAGCTAGCGCTATTCAGCGGAGCGGGCGCGCGGGTCGAGTTGGCCCAGGAAAATGCTTACGGCTTTGGAGTCCGTCCGCCAAGCTCGACGAACAAACCCCCGCAGAAATCCATCGAGAAGCCTTAGGAGAACTAATACTACTCAGCGGGCTTTTCCGAGAACGTCCAGAGGATCTCAACTTTCTCGAAGACCCTCTTCCCTACGCCTTAGCTGATGCAAGGCAAGAGCTTCAGGCACTTGGGGCACTGAACGACAAGGGCGAACTGACCGCTCTCGGAATTGAGCTGGTGCGCCTACCCATCGATCCCCTCCTGGGCAAATTAGTCGTTGCCTCAAAGGGTCAAAGCTGCCGGCCTGACCTCCTGCGCCTTGTCGCCCTTTTGGCTACCCCTGGAGCGGTCCAAGAAGCTCAAGCCCTCGACCCCGACGAGCTCGAGTACACCTATTGTGATGCCGCTCGACTGCTCACAGCCCTGGAGAAGTTACCCGCAGGTCCCGGCACGGCACTCCACGAGGCGCGCCTCCTGGCTCACCTCTTGAGCGCTGAAGAGGCGCTCCCTGCCGCAAGGAAATTGGAAGGCCAAGAGCCCGACTTGCCCCTCTCCCCTGGACGGAGAAAAGACTTGCTCCAATTCATTCTCGCCACAACGCCACAACTCGGACTCGTCACGCGCCAAAGACGCCAGAGAACGTTCCTTACTCGAGGCAAAACTGAATTCACGCTGCATCGTGATAGTCTCGCTTGCCAGCAGGAAAACCTCGAGGCGCTCGTGCAGCTCAGCACTTTCGCTCGACTCGACGACCGTGGTCGACGAGAACAGATCGTCAGCCAAGCATCAGCCATTCCTCGAAAATGGTTGGCCGAAGCTGGGATCGGCAAGGAAGAGCCGGGCGAAGTTTCTTGGAAAGGGGGGAAGCTTCATTGTACCTTGCGCCTAACTCTGGGAGGGGAAACTTTAAGGGAACGTGCCGTGATCCCCAAGGGAACTTACTTTCGACAGGCGCTCACTCTGCTTTTCACCCAAGGTCGCTGGCGAAAAGAACTCTTGCATGAGGCAAGGCGACGGATCGAACGACGTGCGCTCGCCGCGCGCCTGGGAAAAAGCGGGCGCAACGAATACTTCAAGGAGATCCAGCCCCCGGAAGAACTGATGCAGTGGTTCAGCGCCCATCTCGACGAATTGGGCGTAGAAGACGCGGAAGACCTAGAATTACTGAACGCAGAAGATTTACTTCCTGAGCCGCTCCCAGCACACCTCGCGCCCCTCCTCGACGACGGCTTTCCCCAAGAAGTTGATCTCGGGGACTCTGTCTACAAGGTCACCTACGACCTCGAGAAAAACCAAGCCCTCCTCAGCCTCGCTCGCGGCAACCGAAAGAAGCCCCCTCCGGCACAATTTCTGCCAAAAATTGTCGGCTTTCGGCTCTACGTAGAGGCCGGCGGATGTTTTCACGCCATAAAACGCTGAATCAGTATTTTTCGACTCATCAAACGCTGAATCAGCAGCAGGCAATCAGTCCATCTCTGGAAGGCTACGCATTACTCAACGAGCCCCCGTCGACTGGCCCGATCATTCAACAAGTCGCTGCCACTGCTTCGCCCAGCTGACAGAATGAGGCATCCCGCTGCTCAGAATCGCCTGCACTTGCTCGGAGATCTCATAACGACACCGCTTCAACTCAACCTGCACGCCGCCATCGTCGCCACTGATTATCGCAAACTCCGCCCAGGGGAGAAGAGTTGGGGGCTCCCCGGAAAATACTTCTTCAAAAGCGCAGCCCACACTTCCGACATTCACCACCATTTGCCGACAAAAACGCCGCGCTAGCTGGACATGAGTATGGCCTGCGCAAATCACGTCGGAGCTGACGCCACTCAGCATCTCTTCTAACTCAGCATTGGTCGTGGCCGGACTGATGCCTTCTTCAAAGTGTCGGGGCGAACCATGGACGCAAAGTAAAGACCTCCCCTCGCCTAGCTTCATTTCCATGCTGGCCGGACAGGAGCTTAAGTATTCGCGCTGCGACG
>JAKVCH010000285.1 GCA_022447485.1 Polyangiaceae bacterium
GGCGCTGCGGGTGGCTGGGGCGCTGGCGCTGCAGGTGGCTCAGGTGCGGGCGCTGCAGGTGCCTCAGGGGCGGGTGCTGCAGGTGGCTGGGACGCTGGCGCTGCAGGTGGCTCAGGGGCTGGTGCTGCAGGTGGCTCAGGAGCTGGTGTGGGTGCGGCAGGTTTTGCTCCTGCCGTGGCTTCTGCATTCGAAGCCGAGGCTGAATTGGAATCATTCGTGACCGAACCGCTCTTCTGCTCTGTTCCGACTTGTTCTTCTGGAATATCGCCCTCTTCCGGGGACGTTGCCTCCACAACAGGCCTATCTGGCTTGACTGGAGGAGCGTTGCGCTCCTCCCTAGTTTCAGCAGATTGCAGCCCTTGCTCTGGCGGCATTTGCTCTGGCGGCACCGCTGCATCTTCTCGCTCACCGCGAGCCGATGGCGCGTCAGAATCGGATTCTTTAAAAAAGACAATTCCAGCACCAACGAGAATCACCGCTCCTAGGGCAACGAACAAAGGAGCTACGGAGGAGCGATTGGCTGATGATTGAGTCCTCGGGTCGAGACTGACTTGATCTTGTGCCACACCAGCTCGGACGGGACTCGCTTGTTTATCAGCAGTCTGGCCAACAACGCCTTCTGAAGCTGCTGGCTCGTCGACTTCTTCTGAAGCCTCTAGTTTTTTATCGGAACGAGGTAAACTTGCGGAGGTCGTGACACCTTCTTCCCCTTCCTCTTGGCTGGCCCGTAAGGCATCATCCAAGAGTTCGGCGGCAGACTTGATGACCGTCTGATCTTCGGGGGCTGGTAGCTCGCCCTGCTCTTCGGGAAACATCAATGGCTCTTGAGTCAGAGTGCTATCTTCGCTGGGAGGATTCTCAAACTCGCTCTCTTCATCCTCACCACGGTTTTCAACCAACTGTTCAATCAAACCCTGGGAAGCTTCATCGATTTTGATAAATTTGATGCCCATGCCGGCGGGGCCATTGGGATGATCGTTTTTCTTTTCACGCTTCCATACAACACGGCCCACGCCTTGGAGCACTCGCTGCTCGTCGGCGATTCTGACTTGAAACTTGAGCAGTGTTCCCGGGGGAAAAGGCGAGGGTGTCTTGATAAACATCCCTCCTCGACTCACGTCGTAGGAATGATGCTCAATAAACTCACCGAGGGTTGCACTTCGATAACGAACTGTCATCGACAAGACCTTCGCCCTTGGATCTTTTCTACTCTTCTCGCCCATTTTATCCTCTGGACCAGCTACGTTACGGCAGCGGCGCAAAATACTGGTAAAATCATAGCTGGAAGAGCCTCATGAGCACAAATTCCTTGTGAGCAGTAGCGCAAAGACGGGACAGACTGGCTATAATCATCGGAGATGTCGAAACGACACTACCGCAACTTCCATCGCCAGGAGGCAGATTTTCGGATTCGAGCACGAGTTCACGAACGTGAATTAGATGCAATTGGAAAATTATTGAATATTGGTGTTGGTGGCGCATCCTGCGAGGTGGATGCACCAGTTCGGATTGGCGAAATTGTGGAGCTCAGTATTGAAAGCCGCACGCCCTTTGAAGTTGCAGGTGAAGTGATGTGGATAGGCTGGGGTGAGGGTGGCGTTGCTCGCATGGGGCTGCGCTTTCCGCCATCGATACCCGATGAATTAGAGGCATTGATCGAACTGCTGAGCCAACCAGAACTCAAAGCTCAATAATTATCTTTGCGGCGACGCACCTCGGCAAATGCGTCCGCTGCCGAAATTGCGCCTAGGCCAATCGCTCGCCGGTACTCTGGCTCCATCACCCGAAAGAACGGATTCGTCTGCAATTCCAATGCAACGCTGCTGTGGGCACAGTTCTGCCCCTCGGCCCGGCGAGCGCGCACCGACGCGAGGCGATTTTTTACCGGCTCATCTTGAGGGTTCAAACTCAAAGCAAACTCAAGATTCGCCTCGGTGTATTCGTGACCGGTGTAGACTTCCACATGAGGCTGCAGTCGGCGCTTCATCGTCCGGAAGCTACTCAACATCTGCTCTGGGGTTCCTTCAAATAACCGTCCACAGCCGGCACAAAAAAGAGTGTCACCGGTAAACGCCATCGCCCCGAAATCCAAGACCAGAGCTCCCAACGTGTGTCCTGGAACTGAAAACACAGTGAACTCGAGCCCGGCAACTCGGTAGGTTTCATCCTCCACAAGCTCTAGCTGGGCCCCTGGAATGCGCGAGTGGTCGCTGTGATTTGCGTAAACCGGTATTTCTCCTAACGCCTGCAGAGCAAGATTTCCTCCCACATGATCGTGATGATGATGGGTATTTAAAATGCCCCGGAGTCGTAGGCCTCGGCGCTCTAATTCTTCTTGAACAGGCTTCGCTTCTCCCGGGTCAATCACAAGAGCGTCTTCTTGATCAGCCCGATGCACAATATAAGCATAATTATCCCGTAAACAGGGAACAGCAATTAGGTTCACTGGGGAGACAGTCATGCACAATAACTATCACGGAATCGATCAAAAATTCTGCCTGTAGGGAATTATACTGCGTTTCTACAAGTTGAGCAGAAAGGGTCATAGAAATCGACGATTCTAATCAGGAGATCGATCCACTCAGGCCCCACACTATTGTTTCAGCATGACCTCTTCACCTCTTCGCGACAGTCTCCCGCTCTTATTGCTCCCCTTCCTGAGCATCAGTGCGGCCGCACTCTCCTGTGAAGACACCTCTTACCGGGGCTCTGAACCCCTGGCTGCCTCTGAACCACCCCCAGCAGAAGGTGCTGAACAAAGCGGACAAGAAGCCCCCTCGAGCGATCTCAAGAGCAGCGAAGAGGAAGCCAATGACGAGGCGACAGTTGCGAACCAAGCTGCTGACAATCAGGCCAACGACAGCGCGAGCAATTGGGGGCAACTCTGCGAGCAAGATGAACGCTGGGGTGAATGTGAGGGCATCGACTTCAGCGTAAGTACTCTCGAAGACTTTGACTGGACGATCAGTACCTGGGGAAATGAAAATCGAACCCACCGTGCCGAAAATATTTGGCTCGACGACTCGCTGCTGCACTTGAAAGTGAATGGGGGTACAGCTCGGGGAGACACAAGCGTGGGTGCTGAACTCGTCTCAGCTCGCGATGATTACCTCTATGGTTCCTTCCGGGTCGTAGCCCAGGGTTCGCCCGAACCGGGCACCGTATTTGGCTGGTTCTACTACCTCAACGATAAGAGCGAAATCGATGTCGAATTGCTGAGCCAATTCGATAGCGAACAAAAGGCACACTTTACCATTCACGAAAATATCGGCCCAGCCACCCATCAAGTCTTTGATTTGGGCTTCATGCCGAGTGAAGGACTTCATGAGTATCGCTTCGATTGGCAGGAAGATCGCGTGAAGTGGTTCGTGGACGGGCAAGAGGTGCTGACGCTCACAGAGAATGTGCCCAACCAGCCCGGCAGGATTCTGGTTAACCATTGGACTTTGGGGAATGATGCTTGGGGTGGAGGGCCGCCTGTCAACGACGCTATCGTGAAGATTCGACGAATCGAAATCTATCGCCCTCGTTAAACAGAGCCTCCTCAATCTCTCTTCGAAGGCAGCTAAAACTGAACCTGAAATTGAGTTCGTACGCGTGTTTCCCGGCTCGAGCGTTCGCCTTCCAATTTCACAGGCAGGTAACTTATATCGCTCTGCCACTCGAGGAGTCGGCCCAACAAGTAAATATTCACCCCAGCAGATAACTCTTCGTCCTGAATAACTCGACCGCTCTTTGCATAATGAAGAGTCAATGACTCTCTCTCGTCGGCAGGGGCATCAGCAATGATAGCATCTGCCCGCCGCTGGGCGTCTTTGCGAATCTTTTCGCTAATCTGAGTCAGGCCATAGCGCAAAGCCAAGTCAATTCTTGGGTGTAGACTGTAAACGACTTCCGCCTGGAGCCCATGATACCCCAGCGGGGTCGATGCGCCGGCGGTCTGCTCACTCAAGGTGACCCATGCCCAATGATATTGGGCACTAAAGCCGAAACCTTTCCACTTGCTCAAAAACTCAACGGCCAGCCGCAGCGTCGCATCATTTGTCTCAATAGGTCGTAAATCATAGGCACTACTGACAGAAAAAAAACTACGTAAAGGACCACGCAACTCATCACGCAACATCCACCAATCAAAGTCTTTCGCTCCATAACCCAGCCGCGCAGCAAATTCGGGATGTACCACCCCGTAGCCTACACTTTCAGTAAGCAGAGAGGGATTTGGTAGCTCTTCTCCGTAGACCCGGGCTAAGCGATTGCTAAAAGAGGCGCGACTATTTTGTCCGTGAAAAACCCCGACTCTGTAGAGAAAACCATCAAAAGCTCCTGGTGCATTCCCCACAGCCAGACCTATCTGACGCTCACCTCCAAACCAACGCGGCGTTTGACCCCAATTGACCAGAGGTAGAGTTGAATAAGACTGAGCACGAGAAAGGCTGTAGGGAATTTTCAGCTGTCCAGCGCTCAGCACAAGGCTCGGATGAAACCGATAACTCAAGGAAAGATCGATAAGCTCAAGAAAACCGGGAACGAGATTCAGCTGTCCGTGAAAACTCAGTCGCTTTTCAAAAAAATGAGCAAGAATGGAGGCTCGAAGCCGCCCAAAGGTCAATTCCGATTCCCGATCTCTGAGGCCAGCTTCGTCTTCATAACCAGCAAAGATGATCCTGAGTTGGGCGCCGCTCGATAAACGCAGCGAAGAGGCTCCGTCCTGACTCTGAATCACAAATGGCTGAATGAGGGGGAAGCCCCTGGTCTTTGTCTGCTCTGACTCCTTCTGCTGCTTGTCATGAGCCTCGGTGATCTCGTCACCTTCATCGTGAATCGCCGCTTCGTCATCGATTCCAGCGGCCCAACCATGGAGAGACAAGAAAGCACTGGCAAAGAACAACAGGATGG
>JAKVCH010000286.1 GCA_022447485.1 Polyangiaceae bacterium
AAAGTCGCCTTCAGTTTGAGTGGTGAGCGAAATTTTGTTGCGCTTGGGGTTTTCGTTTTGAAAAGCCTGGGCGGCGTTGATGATCAAATTGACAAATACTTGAACGAGTCGAGTTTCATTTCCGTAGACATCACCGATGCGCGCATGATCTGCAAGAATTGTTACTTTTGAACCACACTTATTTTCCGCCATGTGCACGGCAGAAGCCAGCACTCCCTGCAGTGAGATTGTCTGGTCTGTTTCAAGTTCTCTCCGACTTAAATCTCGAAAGTCGTTCACAATTTGGGCGATACGCATTGTTCCGTCGTGAGCTTCATGCAGGGCTTGCTCCATGGGGCTTAAGAAGGCACGTAGGCTTTCCGGACGGCCGAGACTCACTTGATTCCCATCAAGTAATTCGATCAAGTAGCGAAGTCGCTCGACGCAATAGGTGACATTCGTCGTCACATAAGCAAGAGGGTTGTTGATCTCGTGGGCGACGGAAGCGACGGTACTGCCGAGACTTGCCAGGTGATGGGTGCGCAGTAGTTCTTCTTCTATGGCCTTGGGTTGGGTGATATCCCGGGCCGTGAGCAGTAGAAACCTCCTCTCCGAGAGGCGGAGAGCATCAAGGTAAACATGGACAATCCGAGGCGGACCTAGAGGTGAATTGAGGGTAATTTCGCAGTCGCTATGAGCCTTTCTTCGGCTCCTGACCTGTGCAATCGACTTGAGGAACCTAGTTTTTCCTTTTGAGAGGTGCTCGCTCAGAAGTTCTTTGATGTTGGTTTCCTGGAGTTCCTCAGAGGAGCTGACGCCAAGGAGTTCGCAAAAGGAGCGGTTCAGGTAAACGAACCCCTGATCGTTCAGCAGGGCGACGCCATCGTGAAAAGACTCAATTAAGGAACGAAGTTCGTTTTCCGACAAGCGGGCGAAGCTTTCGGGGCCAACCTCTTTATCTTTTTTAGTAGATGAGGTTCCCGAGAGGTGAATATCATCCTCAGAAGTGGAAGAAGCAGGCATCCCGCTTAGCGGCGGCTTTTTTTTTTGAATGAGCAAACCTCAGAAGAATGAGCCGGAAAAGTAGCTAGGAGCGATAAATTTTTACTTTTTCGCAGCGTTTTACGCACCATTTGGAGCAGAAGGTGTAGGTTTTTTAGAAAAGGCCCTGGAAAGCCATCGTCTCGGCAAGCCAAGAACAAACAGAAAAAAGCCCTAGGGTCTAAACTAGGGCTTTTCTCTATTCGTAGCTCCTCTCGGATTTGAACCGAGACACCCGAAGGTAGAGGATTTTAAATCCGCCGCGTCTGCCGATTCCGCCAAGGAGCCAGAATGCCAGTCTTGTGACTAGCTGGGGATGCCTATAACACTCTCGACAGAGAAATGAATATCTTAGAGTCAGAAATTCGACCGCGAGTTCTTACGATAGGAGGCTCGGATCCGACTGGAGCTGCCGGAATCCAAGCCGACTTAAAAACTCTTGCCAGTCTCGGCGTTTACTCAACTTCCGTGATTTCTGCAGTGACGGTCCAAGATCATCGACGAGTGTCGGAGGTGATTCAGCTGCCAGCGAGTGTTTTACGCGCTCAAATCGAAGCTGCTCTGGGCAGCGTAGGGGCGGATGTCGTGAAGACAGGACTTTTGGGCAGTCTCGATGCCGTGGCCGCGGTAGCGGAGACTCTGGCTCATTCTAGTTCTCAAGCACGACTTGTGATTGATCCAGTGATCGCTTCGACCACTGGCCGACAATTATTGCCAGAAGACGCTCGGGCGGAGATGGTAAAAAGTCTGTTTCCCCAAGCCTCTCTACTGACTCCGAATCTGCCCGAGGTAGAAATTTTCACCGGACAGAAAGTCCGATCTCTTCGAGAAATGAGTCGGGCGGCTGATATCTTTCTGACTTTTGGAGTTGGCGCCGTATTAATCAAGGGAGGGCATCTTGGATTTACCGATCCAGACACTCCGGTCATGGACTTATTACGCACGGCTGACGGAGAAGAGTTTATTTTTGAGCGTGATCGTTTGCAGCCGGGAGTGAATTTTCGCGGTACCGGTTGTACCTTAGCCTCAGCAATCGCCGGGTATTTAGCGGAAGGCTTGACGCTCAAGGCGGCTGTTGATTGCGCGGGTGACTACTTATCCCAGGCGATGCGTGCGTCTTTTGCATCGGTGCCAGGGCAAGCCCTCCCGCCAGGGGCGTCGCCTTTGCCAAGGATTCTCGGCCATGGTCTTCGTCTTGAGGAAGAAGAGGGTTAGTGGGACTTGTTGAGCTGTGAGAGCAACTTTCGGGCGCGGGAGCGCAGGGGGCTGCGGGGAAAGCGACGAAGGAAAGAGCGCAGGGTGGCCTTTGCGTCGTTGTAGAGTTCGGCATCAGCCTGGGAGCGGGCGAGGAGCCAGGTTGCTTCGTCCATCACGTCGGCATTGCGAGAAGCCTCGGAGAGTTTCATCAAGACAAAAATAGCCGACTTATACTGCCCGAGGCCTCGGTAGGCGCGGGCTAATTCGTAGCGAGCTTGGGGAGCATGGGGAGCATCCGGCTCTAACTCTAAAGCTTGTGCGAGGGATTCTGATGCTTCGTGATATCGCTCGCGCTCTAAGTGCTCGACTCCGCGATGATAAGCTTGCACTGAAAGCTCCCGCCGTGCCTTCGTACCCTCTCGCTCGAAGATAGCACGCTCGGTGGGTGATAATTCTAAGTTAGTCAGGCTTGGTAGAGCTTCGAGTAGTTGACGCGGTTGCCTTGACTGGATGAATTCATAAACCTTTGCGGCTTCGCGTTGAGCTTTGGCGTGGGCCTCCGAGCGAGCGCGCAGCAGCTCAACTTCGTTTTCTAAGGATGTAAGGCGGGCAAATTTGTTTTCATTTTTTGCTTCCACGGCTTCGACCTGCGAATTCAGGGCAAGACGAGAAAGGCCCAGAATTAATCCAACCGCCACCACGTAAGCGGCTATCGACTGGGCCCACCCTCGGCGCTCGGCCGCTTGAAGCCGTTTCGACAAGCCTCGAAGATCGGCTGATAAACCGTTGACCAGGTGGTTCGTCTTGATCGTCAGGGAACGTCCTTCCACGATTTCTCGTTTAATTTCCTCGAGCTCAATTTCGTTCATCTCTGCCTCTTCTATCTTGCCTCAGAGGAGCTGGCACCCTTTGAATGGTCAATTTTCCTTTCCGGGGGCGGTTTACTCTTCGTTTTCGTCTCAGAACACTTTTCTTTGAGGGCTTTTGGGATTCAGAGAAGAAAATTTGCAGGATCCATCGAGGGCAGCTTGAACCGAAGGTAGATGATGGGTAATTACGCTTCCCTCGCTCCGCTTGGAGCGAAACCGGCAGTACTCTCAAGGAAATAGGAAAGCGAAAATACATGGAAACGAGCGACATCAAAAAGGGCGTAAAAATTCTTCAAGACGGCCAGCCTTATGTCGTGGTCGACTTTCAATTCGTCAAGCCTGGTAAGGGGCAAGCTTTTACCCGAACCAAGATGAAGAATATCCTTACGGGAGGGGTTCTGGAGCGCAATATTCGTTCAGGTGAAAAGCTGGAAGAGGCCGATGTTGAAGAACGAAGCATGACCTTCAGCTATCCTGAGGGTGATGACTACGTTTTTATGAATGTCCAGACCGGTGAGCAGGTGAACGTTTCAGGGAAGGCAATTGGAAACGCTTCTGGTTTTTTGATTGATGGCGCCGAAGTCAACGTCACCATCTACAATGGTAACCCTGTCAATATCGAATTGCCCCCTCATATCGTTGTGCAGATTGCAGAGACAGAGCCTGGCGTGAAGGGCGACACCGCAACCAACGTGACTAAGCCAGCGAAGATTGCCACGGGCGCCACCGTGCAGGTTCCACTCTTTGTTGATGAAGGTGATTGGGTAAAAGTCGATACTCGAACCAGTAGCTATATTGAGCGAGCCAAAGCTCCTTAAGTCTTTTTACTGAGCTAGTCATGCTTGAGTCATCGAGTTGATGTCTCTTCAGCAGCTGAGAAATTACAGAGGTCTTTCCTGGGATGATTCAGGCGAAGACCTTTCTGTATTTTGTTCGAGGTTGAACTCGATAATTCCGCTCGCTGTCAAGCAGGCTACCTTCTGGTTGGTGCTTTGCTTTGGAGTAATGACACAATGGTGAGTCGACGGCGGAAGCTTGTCGCTTGTAAAGACCGTCAATTTTGAATCGGCAATCACGACCAGGCCCCAACGGGTGAGGTAGGCTGCCCTGAGGTGATTCTGATCGATCACTCCTTGACTAAAAAAGAGCTGGCCAGCGCTGATTCCGTGGAGTGAATTCCTCTTCCAACCGATGACTTCCGCTTCCAGAGGCGGCTTTCCAAAGCTGGCGCAATTAGCTGGGCGTGGAGCGAGAATTGGCAAGGGCTGGAGTCGTGGTGGACGAGCTGGATCCTCGAGAAGAGCCAATTGGATTTCAGCGCGTCCGCAAGACGGGAGGACGGCCTGCAAGAGAGCTCCGTCCGCTCGTCGAGGCAGAAGGGACCACTTCTTTGGTGCCGCTGGATATGCAGCTGGGGGAGGTGCGGGGCGTGGAAGAGAGCCCGCTTCATGGTCGTCGGTTGTCGAGGGGCGCTCGGGACTAGGCTCTTCGGCCTCAACAGCCACTGTGGCAATGCTCGGGTCAGCGGGGCGTAGGCCATCTTTGGTTTGAGCCCAGAGTAATCCTTTCTGATTGAATCGAAGGGGGGAGGCGTAGGGCGTCTTCGGTAGATCGAAAGGTAGAAGGGTGAAGGTTTTGACCTCTTCTTCAGGCAGAGGCTGAAAATTAAGCTTTTTCCTCAGAAGTTTGCCGAAAGCATCCCATTCGGCTTGGGTGCGTTTGCCACCAAACCATTCTAAACGTGAGGCCTCACCGAGAGCGTCGATATTGCGATCGTTCCAGAGGAGGCCATCGACTA
>JAKVCH010000287.1 GCA_022447485.1 Polyangiaceae bacterium
GCCCCCCAAAAGCAAAGAAGCCGCAGAACCAACTTGTAAGAACCTTTTTATACTTAAGTCTTTCACTTTACGCCTTCCTTGTTTTCAACCGAGCTAAGAACACTTTTAGGAGATACGCAATAGCCGCTTTGAGCTCTGCCTGAGTATTTACTGTGACTTTTGGCGGCTCTTTTGTGCTGTTTTTTCTGTACTGAGTTTGCTTGCGCAGGACTCTTTGCGCAGGACTTTTCGGAGGTTCCTGGGAGCTAATTTTACTGAATCCCTGTTTATCGACGCGGTGGGTCCCTTGCACGGCGACATGATATCGTTCACCCTTTTCAAGCATGCTTCGTTTCTTACGTTCCCAGCTAGTCTTACGTTCCCAGCTAGTCTTACGTTCCCAGATAGTCTTACGTTCCCGGCTAGGTAGAGCCCCATCATCTCAGGCCTCGGATTCTTCAGCGATACATTCGGTCTTCAGCCCTACTATGACAGCCGACACACCACGTAGAGCGCTACCTGCACTTCGATCAAAGGAACAACCAACCACGGCTGGAAAAGGCGTGCCCTTGAGGAGTCGATTCAGCTGGCTGACCGCCCCTCTTCTGGCAGTCCCTCTTCTGGCAACGCCTCTTCTCGTTGCAGCGGGCTGCAGCACTGAAGAAATTTACGGCATCCCTGCTCCGGAGGACTGCTCCATCGAGGCGCAAAACGCATTCGCCTATCAGCTGATGACGGAGGCCTATCTTTGGAATGATTTCGTTCCCGACGAGATTCTTCCGGAAGACTACGACTCACCCAATGCCCTGGTGCGAGACCTGCGCTATGCAGAGTTCGACATTTGGTCGAGCGTAGGAGATCTCGTCACAGTCGAAGCCTACTACGAAGAAGGAGTCGTCGTTGGCTACGGTTTTTCTGCCCAATTCACCGAAGAAGATCGACTCACCCTCGCCTCCGTCGACGAAGAATCCCCCGCAGGTGAAGCGGGACTCAAGCGCGGCGACCAAATCATTGGCTTCAATGGCAAGAGCCTCCAAGAACTTATCGAAACCAACGGCTTTCAGGAAGCCTTCGGCCCCCAAGAGCCCGGAATAGAACTCACCGTTCAACGGCTTTCCTCAACCGGCGAAGAAGAAGAGCTCATCCTCATCAAAGATGAGTACCCTCTGGTGACGGTACCAACAGCAGAGCTCATCGACACAGACGATGGCCCGGTCGGACATCTAGTTTTCTCGAACTTTCTAGAACCAACCACCGAAGAGCTCGATCAAGCGTTTGAGGTATTCCAAACCGCTCAAGTTGAACAATTGGTGATCGACTTCCGTTACAACGGCGGAGGCCGCCTTTCTGTCGCAGAGTACCTTTTGAACTTAATCGTCGGCGCCGACGCGAGTAGGCAAGTCGCTTACAGCTTAGAACACAACCAAAACCTCCAAGACGCCGATACCTCAACTCTTTTTTCCAGCGAGGCGTTCAGCCTGCAAGGAGTGGAGGAAATTGTTTTTATTACGAGCCCTTCCACCGCCTCAGCAAGCGAGCTCGTTGTCAATGCACTCGAGCCCTATCTCGACGTGATGGTGGTGGGCACTCCCTCTGCTGGCAAACCCGTGGGCTCTGCGGCTTGGCAATTCTGCGATAAGATTGCCCAGCCCATCACATTCCGAATCGTGAACTCTGAAGGAGAAGGTGACTACTTCGACGGTCTCCCCGTCGACTGCAGCGCCCCCGATGACGTTTCGAAAGAACTGTTCGACCCAGAAGAAGCCAGCCTACAAGCAGCGCTCGCCTTGCTTGATGATGCCCCCTGCCCCGATTTCAGCGACGTAGGAGAAGGCGGCGAGCAAGAGCCTGAGCCTGAGCAAGAAGCAGCCGAATAATTCGGCCCCAGCTCATGCCAGACGGCATCAGCTCCCGCCGTTCGCTCTCGTCCCAGCTAGAATAATGCCTCACACTGTGCAGGCTCTTCCCAGTTGGTCAATGAGTCTTCCGAGGGAGTGTCCCTGAGGACACTCCGGCCAACCGTGGTGATCCTGCTATCGCTCGGCCCCACACCAGAAAGGATCTCATGAACACCAGAAAAAGACTGGCTTGTTTATCCCTCGGCGCAACTTTAGGCCTCAGCGGATGTGCGAGCGAATTTGAATCAGAAACGGCGAGCAAACAGCAGGCGCTCTCGGAGACCTCAGGCCTCGACCTGGAGATCTGGTCACCCGGTCACTCTCCCCAAGAAACGCGTTTGGCTGCGCGAGTGACAAATACATCTGCAGAGCCAGTTGCTCTCAATCGCGTCACCATCAAAGCATGGTTATTCGTGGAGGAGGGCGAAGAGCTCGTTGGCGCTTCCTACGGAAATAACCAGACAATCTACGGCCCGGACGGTCAATGGCTTGCCAATGTGGCCAGGCCAACCATCAGCTTCGAGACTCTTCCCGAAGTGAAAGATTGTGGCGGCGGTCGTCAAGCAAACCGGGTCGCGATCATTAGCTTCACCGACACCACAGAGATCCCTGCCGGAGGCTACCTGCAGACGAACCCTTGGGGCGATTCTCTCGTCACCTGGCGCCGAAGTGATTGGGGCGTATTAAACACGGACAACGACTACAGCCGTGTTCAAGACGCAGGCAATTCCGCGAGTAGCCGCGCGCACTTGGGTGAATTTGCCGTCTACCTAGACGACGGTCTGGTATGCGAGGGTAATGAAAACAGCGGTCGGGAGCCTTGCGAAACAACCTCATGCAGTGGCAGCGGTGCTGGTGATTCCAATGCATTGCCGGGCAATATCGACGAACCCCTCGCCGTGAGCGGCGAGAGTACGCTCACGCCCTCCAACCGAGGACCAGAGGAACCCGCAGCAGATGCTCCAGATTGCGGCGAAACGCCGGAACTCGACCTTCGGGTGCGTCAGATCCTCGCCACCAACAATGACAAGCAATACCGCTTCCAGGTGCTGAACCGCGGAGGCGAGGAGGTCAATCTTGAAGATCTCTCAGTCAAACTCTGGCTGGCTGAAGGCAGCGAGCTCAAGGTAGATGTCTACAACGGTGGCCTTATCGCCAATGCCGCGGGGACGATTCAGCCAGGCACTGTGAGTGCTCAAGGGCAACTCCGACGCTTCGCTGACGTCTGCGACTTGGAGCCTGAGCACCTGGCATCAGACGAGGTCAAGCTGACAGCCGGCTCCCGTGCTCTCGGAGCTGGAGAAACTTGGACCGATCTCTTGGTGTCAGTCCATCGCAGCGATTGGAGCAACTTCCAGTCGGACGACGTGAGCTACTCGAAGCTACCCGCCTACCAGAATGGCCAAACCGGAGATAGAACTTGGCCCAGCCTGCTGGGAGACGATGAGCGCTTCGTGCTCTACTACAAGGGACGCCGCGTGAGCGAGACGTCCAGCACAGGCCAGGACGAGGCCACTGGACGCGAACCACTTTGCGTGGGCACCTGCCTGGTGAATGAAGAGGAGCGCACCAAGATCAACGCCGACGTAGAGATCTTGATGGCCTCTTCTGTGGCGCAGACAGCGCGACTTGGCATCCATTCTCTGACCCCTGAAGCCGCAGGACCAGCGGCGCTTCTCTTGGTCAGAACCACAGGCACTGATTCGGCATTGACCCGAGTCGGAGCCAGCGACGTAGAAAGTCTTGAAGCTGGGCGCTACACAGCGAGTGTCCCACTGCACCGACTTCCTGAGTTGATTTCTGACGCAGAGGTGCTGCGCATTGAGCCCTCGGTACGCCTCGAGCCGTTGTTGGACTCCAGTGTCGCCGATACCGGTGCTCTTGAAGTTCAGGCGCCCGTCCCGACAGGTTTCGGCAACACCGGTGAGGGTGTGCTGATCGGCGTAGTCGATACAGGAATCGATCTGAACCACGGCGACTTCCGTTTCGGCGGCGCCTCGCGGGTGGAGAGCATCTGGGACCAGTCTGGCTGCTCTTGTCTTCCCCCGGGAACAGCCCTGGAAGACCAGCTTTGGGATCCGGAATGTACGTTATCCTGTGACCCAGTGGAAGGAAGCTCCTCCTGGAGTGGGGCAAACGTGGCGAACTCAACTCAAGTGGATAGGGATGGTCATGGCTCCCACGTGGCCGGCATTGCCACAGGCAATGGCGAGGCTTCGGGTGGCCAGTACCCGGGCGTGGCTCCCGGAGCCGATTTGGCGGTGGTACAAACCAGCTTCCAATCTGCTCACATTCTCAAAGGCGTGAAGCACATCTTCGATTCTCGCGGCACTCGGCCAGCAGTGGTCAACTTGAGCCTTGGTCATCACTGGGGACCTCATGACGGAACAAGCGACTTCGAAACTTCTCTCGATGCCATGACTGGACCGGGACAAGTCGTGGTGGCAGCCGCCGGCAATGAGCACTACCGCGATTTACACACAACCGGCGTGGCTACCGCCGGCTCTCCCGCCGAGATGGCCTACACGCTCAATGCTCCCGGCACCTATCGCATTGATCTCTGGTACGAAGATCCCGACGACTTTGAGCTGGAAGTGATTCCGCCATCCTACAGTGGTGCCCCAATTCCTCTCACTCATGGCGCTACCTACGGCTTGAATATGTCCGTCGGCGGGGGTACCTACCCTATTCAGTTTGTGGCCTACTACACGGGGACTGACGCAGCAGGAAATCGGGGGATCGCCATCCTGATTGCGGACAATGTGCCCTACCTTGGACTCCGAGATTGGGCTTTCTCCGTAATTCCCACAGCCTCCAGCAGCGGCACTGGCGAGTTCAACGCTTGGAGCAATCGAGGAAGTAATAAGTTCGATCCCGCCTTTGGTTCGCCAAGCAAGTCGACCACACTTGGTATCCCTGCAACGGCCAACGAGGTGCTCACCGTCGGTTCCTACGTCACCCGCGACACGTGGGACTCCGAAGATGAAGGACCGTGGAGCTTT
>JAKVCH010000288.1 GCA_022447485.1 Polyangiaceae bacterium
CCTTTCAGTTGAGAGGCAACTCGCGGCGATGGTGTTGCTGGACTAACGTCTGCAGATGGTGTCTTGGCATCATAACCACATTGGGCGCACTTGGTGGCTCCGCTGGGGTTTTTCGTGCCACATTTGGGGCAAAACACTTGAGATGATTTCCTTTTTGAACCCGACCTAAAATTCTCGATAGAGCGTACACAGGGGTGGGGGAGGGATTCAAGAGAAAGCTTGCGATTTCCCTACAAGGCCGTCTTTATGCGTTCCTGGTGGTAATTTCTGCCGAGTACCGAAGCGTCAAGTCGTTGGAATGGTCTCTTGACAGTTTCTTCAGCCCCTCACTACCTTTCAGTCCAATTCCGGATGCCTATGGTTTTTCTTACGAGGATTTTCCCTCCCAATCAGTTTCAGCCGCTCATTTTACAGGTCCTTGCGCCTTTTCTCGCCGCGCTAATGATTGGGGTCTTCGGGGCTCGCTTTGAGAAAGGCGGCACCCGTGTTCTCGGCTGGCTCTTTCTTATTCTACAGGGTTGTTGCTTGGTCATGACGCTCGGCACGCTTGTTGGTGTCGGTTCGGAAGTCGGCGGTGGTTCACCTGCCCTAAGGTTCTTTGTTGCACCATGGCTCTCAGTCGGGGGGCTCGGGGAGGCTTTGGCCTTTCGAGAAGTCTTTATCGAAATCGCTTTTCGCGGGACCCCTCTGACTGTCACCTTGAGCGGTATCTTCTTGCTCTTCAGTTCATCCGTCTTTGCGCTTTCTTCGCATCAGCTTCGGTGGATGCCTCGTCAGCAGGCTTGGGATTTTCTATTTTTTGGCCTTTTACAGGCCGCAATCTTGAGCTCCTCGTTGCCGCAATTTTTGATGGGCTTCAGTCTTGCTGCGACGGTGGCTTGGCTTAAAAACGCTGTGCGAGTAGGGAACTTCTCCGAAGAGTCATCGTCGGCCCGTGGTGCGATGCAGCAATGGTTGGGCGTCGGCTTAGGTGGGGTAGGCTGTGGGCTAGGTGCCTACTACGTTGGCGACCTCGATTGGTTCACTCTCCAGCAGACGGCAGCAGAGCTTGTACGTCCTCTGAAGCTCTGGCCTCTTACGACTGATATGCCGCTCGTGCAGTTGCTGCCAATCAGTTGGAGAGAGGAAGTCTTGGAGCCTCTGTACGCGAGTGCCGCAAGCTTCATTGGCTTTCCGCTTGCTCTCTCCTCATTGTTTTTAGGGCATCAGTTTTGGACTCGGCCTTGGACCGACTGTGCTCCCAGCAAGATTACAGCTGGTTCTTTCCTCCTATCGATGCAGGTACCTGCGCTCGGGGTGAGCCTTCTCTTTCTTTTATCGGCGCTATTCACGGCATCCCCCCTGCTGATGTTCCTGCTGGCCGTGGCTGGCTTTGTTTCAGCCTTGAGCAGCACGTGGTTGGCATTGGTTTGTTCCCAGCTGAATTCGACGCTGAGCTACCTTTACCAGGCTCAATTGGGTCTGGTGGTAGCTCTTTTTGGTCTCGGCGGTTACGATTCTGCCTTTGCTCTGTTTTGCTCCTTGGAGTTGGGCGTCTTAACGCTGATTTTGGGGGCGAGCTTGTTGACCGAGAGCACCGATATGGAGTTGCAGGGTGTTCTTCAATCGAGCCTTCAATTCGTTCAACAGAGGTTCTTTTTGCCCAGGAGTCCAGGCGCAGTTCCGCACCAGGAAACTGACGTTGAGCCCTCTTCTCTGAGCGACCTTTGGCGCCATGGCTTACCTCCTTTGATTCTTTTGGTCGGCTGGATGGGGTGCATGGGGTTACCCCTCTCGCTCGGCTTTGTCGGTCGAGCTATGGCGGCGGGCATCAGTTTTCGCCCCGGTGTCTTGGGTGCATCGGAGATCGTTCAGCCGAGTACGGAGCTCGTTTTGACGAATTTTTCCTTACCCCAGTGGTTTGCCTGGGTGTTTGCTTTTCTCTTCACGCTCGTCGTTCTTCTTCTCTCTCTCGGCTGGATGCGAGCGCTAGCAGGCCTGAGCACCTCGCCAGAGACGAAGGCTGGGAATGCGACTCTGAAAAACCTCAAGGGTGACCGCCGCGTACTGGTGGGCTTCAGTCTATTCGTCGCGGCATTGAGCCTTCTTGGAGGAGGACTGCTGGCGGATGCTTTCGGTCTGCAGGGCAGAAGCATCCCTTTTTATGAGTATGACTGGGGGGCGGGCCGGGCGCTCCAAGTTGCTCACGAGGCAAACTTGAGCTTTGGGGTCAGTGGCTTGTGGGTTGTCCTGGTGGGCGTCGTTGCTGTTTTTGCGGGCTACTTTCTCTTCTTCTTGCGTCAGATGCTCTCTTATGATGACCACCCAAAGCAGGAGGAGACTGCTGATGAGCAGCAATCCACCCCATCTCCCCAGAAGGATTCTTCCTCAGCTCTTTTGAATCTAAGGAGGCTGCTTTGGGCCGAACTCATTGATGAACCAGCCCTGTTTTTGGGGAAGGCCATCCTGTGGTTCGAGCATCGCTTGCTGAAACCGGTACTTCTATGGCTGCCTCAGTTTTTCGTCTCTGTAGGAGGGATGGTTTTGCGGCATGTGCCGCTATTTTATCATCGTGTCGCTCTGGGGTTGGCGCTAGGGGGAGTGCTTCTTTTAGGCCATTTTATCCTAGGTCCGGCCCTGCAATTTGAGAGAGTGGAAAAGCATGATTCTGGAACCTATGCGCTGTCTGCGGCGCCCGCCCTTGGTTTTCGTTATCATTTTGATACCGACGCCGATGGGAAGTGGGATAAAGAACTCAATCAGCAAAATAGTGTTGTCTTTCGTCTTGCTGAAGGCGAATCGCGAGTCGTTCGAGCTGAGGCGGTGAATATCTTAGGGCAACATGTCTATCGAGAGTTCAAGTTCGCCCGACCTCTTGCGGGTTCTTTCGAAGGCGTGCGAGCAGTAGGCGTCGGGTCAGACGGTCGATTCCACCTGCAGGCGCCTGCTGAGGCTTCCAAGGAGCAAAAGAAATGATGGGCAGTTACGGTGTCTTAGCGGTGGTCTTTCTTTCCTTTGTTTTTTCATGGCTGGGGTGCGGTCAGAGCTCGCTGCGTCAAAAGTTTGGATTGAGCTTATTGGTTGGGGCTGGGGTCTATGGCGCAATGCATTCGCTATTCGAGGTAGGGAGCTCATTGCAGATCGATTGGCCTTTTCTCTTGCCATTTATCGTCCTGTTTCCCCTCCTTGCTTCTTTCGCGCTCCTCTTTTTGCCTTCGAGGGCGCAATCGTGGCCACTCCGACTGTGTCGTATTGCCCTTTGGCTGGAGTTCCTTCTTGTTGGTGCCTTGCTGCTGGAGAGGCCTCCGCAGGGTTGGGCTCATCTTTGGGTGGGAGATTGGGTCCCTGCTATCGGGGCCAGGTTTCATGTGGCGACTGATGCTTTGAGTTCGGGGCTCGCCTTTTTTAGCGTTCTGATCATTCTGATTGCGAGCTATTCCTGCTCGATTCCTCAAGGCGACTCGAAGAAGACGGCTCCTGCCGTACTTCTCTGTGCTAGCGGCGCACTCGGCAGTTTTTTTGCTCTGGACCTCGTTCAATTTACTTTATTTTCTCAGCTCTTTTCTGTTGGCTGTAGTATTTGGATCGCCTCCTCCGACCGGCCTGATGCCGCAAGAGCTGCCCGTGCCCAATGGCTGTTGGGGACCTTCGGGAGCGTGGTGTTCTTAGGGGTTGCCGGCTACCTGGCGACGATTCATCAACGACTGACAGGCTGGAGTTCTTTTGATTATCTTAGCTTCACCCATCTGAAGCTAGCGGATGGACCTGCTCATCTTTGTTACATCCTTTCCGTCTTTGTGGCGGTCACTCGGCTTCCCATCGTGCCAATGCATCAGTGGTTCGTTCATGGGATTGATCGGACGCCGCGGGCCGCGCTGATCATGCTTCTCCCTGTGAGCACTGCCCTCGGCGGCTATTTCTACCTGCGCTTTGTCATGGGGCTATTCCCCGGGCCAGCGGGCCAGGCTTCGGTTTTTTTGGTCACGGTTTTGCTCCTGATTGCTGTGCTTGTGCCATCCCTATTGGCGGCCCGTCAGAAAGATGTGTTTCGAATTTTTCTCTATCTAGGGTTAGCGCAGAATGGTTTGGCTCTAGTAGGAAGTATCGTTGCAACGCCCGCCTCGTTGCAGGGAGCTAGTTTAGGTTTTTTCGCCGCTCAGCTCTCGTTGGGTGGCTTATTGTTGATGGGCCAGGCAATCGAGCGAAGGCTCGATGTCCCATCGCTAGATCGTGCTTCAGGAGTGCTTCGAGCTTCGCCATTTTTGGGGGGCTTTACGGTTTTTTTCCTACTGGCTACCCTTGGCCTACCGGGCACGATCAACTTTACGGCGTACTTCAGCACCTTGATGGGCTGCTTCCTTGGCTATCGCTCTAATTTAGGACCCTTTGGTTTGCTGCAGTCTTTGCTGGCGGTGGGTGTCACTCTAACTTTTGCTGGAACATGCTTTCGGATGATTCAGGTGCTCGTGGGGCGACCTTCTCTATATCGACGAGAAGATATCGAGACACCTCGGAGCCCGGAGCTGATCGGGGCCGCAGCACTTGCTCTTTGCATTGTTCTGTTGGGCTTCTTTCCTGGTCTCTGGACGGATTACTTTTCTCCTACCCGGGAGGCCTTTCTTCGTCACTACCGTGAAGGTCGAACAGAATTTGTGGACCAAGAGCGCGGAAGTCCAGCTCGACTCTTACCACGTCGTGGGGGGCCCTGGGAGTTTGGTTACCCCGCTCCTCCCGAGGAAGTACCTATTCAGCCCTCTCTCCGTGCTCTTTCAGAGGTAAGTCAATGAGCGTTTTTAGCTTTGCTCTCACTCCTTTACTTGCCTTGCTGTGTGGAATTCTCTCAGACGAGCTGATCGCGCGAGTTACTG
>JAKVCH010000289.1 GCA_022447485.1 Polyangiaceae bacterium
AAGCAGGGGGCGAATTGTCTCCGCGCTCGCCTTCAGGCGCTCCTGGCTGATGACCTTGCCTTTCTTGTCGGTGGGTAGATCGAGATCTGTGCGGATGAAGACGCACTTATTCTCAATGGTTTCAGAATCGAGAGGGTGGATACCAGTGAGAACAGACATGAAGGAGGGTCCCTATAGCGCAGACCTGCATCAGGTCGAGGGGCGACGCCGCTTTGCGTCGAGTTGCTGCCGAAGATGAGCAGTGGCCCTGGGATGCGCAAAGAAGTTACGCAATAAATGAGCCTAGTCGACGGAAGCGATCATAGCGATCTTCGACGAGTTCATCGCCTGATAGCTTGAGCAATTCGCGTAGGTTACGCTTGAGGCTTTGGTCGATGAACTTTGCCGCGAGTTCAAAATCCTGATGGGCTCCGCCGGGCGGTTCATCGATGATGCCGTCAACTACGCCTAGTTCGAGCAGATGAGGTGCCGTGAGCTTTAACCTTTCAGCCGCTTCAGCCGCCTTCTCCGGCGTTTTCCAAAGAATGGAAGCACAGCCTTCCGGTGAAATCACTGAGTAGTAGCTAAACTCCTGAATCATCACTCGATTGGCCACACCCAACGCTAGGGCTCCACCAGACCCACCCTCGCCGATCACTGTTGTGAGAATTGGCACGCGTAATCCAGCCATCGCTTCGATACAGGCGCCAATGGCTTCACTTTGACCCCTCTCCTCGGCTTCGAGACCAGGGTACGCGCCTTTGGTGTCCACAAAGGTCATGACAGGAAGTCCAAAACGATCCGCAATTTCGTAGAGCCGGAGCGCCTTTCGGTAACCCTCGGGGTTGGGCATACCGAAATTTCGAATCAGATTCTGCTTTGTGTCTCGGCCTTTTTGATGGCCCATGACCATCACGGGAGTGCCGTGGAAACTGGCAATGCCGGCAACTATCGCTGGATCGTCTCGGAATCGCCGATCACCGTGTAGTTCAACAAAATCGTCGAAGAGGTAGTCGATGTAGTCGAGCGTGTAAGGACGTGCTGGGTGGCGTGAGAGCTGAACCTTCTGAATTGGATCAAGTTGGGCAAATAGCTCCCGAGCAAAGGTCGTCGCCTTCTTCTCTAATCGTTTCAGTTCGGCTCGATGACGATCATCTTCAGCCGCTAAAGAGCGGAGCTCGCGGACTTTCGTGAGCAGGTCAACGACGGGTCGTTCGAAAGGAAGTACATGTGCCATGCGCGGGGTGAGACTGTCTGGAACCGAGGCCTGAGTCGAGAGTTAAAATAGCCTATTTTTGCCGAATTCGACCCAACTGGTTGATCCAATTGGTGGTCGGCCGGCTTGAGAAGATGTCGTTTCGGGCAAAAAGGAAGATTCTTATCAAATTGAGCCCTCGTTTTTCTCAATTCTGGGGGGGAGACGCTTGCCTCTCTGCCAGCACAACCATTCTTTGCACTATGAGCGAGGGCCGTCGCGCGTCACGAGTTCTGCGCGTCAGGGGTTCTGCGCGTCACGGGTTCTGCGCGTCACGGGTTCTGCGCGAGACTTAGCGTGGACCCGTAATATTAAAGCAGCGAAACGGAGCTGCCTTGTTCTTTAGATGGGCCGGAGGGAGCTCTTCGTAATGAAATTGATCTCGCAACAGGGCTAGGGTTGCTTCGCTCACCACGATCTGACCGGATTCTGCAACCCCACAGAGTCGAGCACTGGTATTCGCCGTATCACCAATCACCGTGTAGCTGAGTGCTTTGGAGCTACCAATATAACCAGCGACCAGAGGTCCGGTGTGAATTCCGAAACCAACGTCGAGGCTGGCCTTACCTAACTCGACTCGCTCAGCATTAAATTCTTTGAGCACCTTAATTTGTTCGAGAGCGCATTGCACCGAGCGGATTGCATCATCAGGGTGAGTTGCCGGAGCCCCCCACAAAGCCATAATACCATCGCCCATAAATTTATCGAGAGTGCCTTCAAACTTAAAGAGGGTTTCAACCATTCGCTCAAAATATTCGTTGAGCATATCGACCAGCTCTTCAGGGGTCACTTTTTCACTCATGGCCGTAAAGCCTCTGATATCAGAGTTAAATACCGTGACGGAATCGACGCTTTGACCACCTTTTTCAACCTTGAGCTCACCCGAGAGAACCCGCTCGGCAACGTTTGGTGAGAGCAAGCGACTGAAGCGTTCTCGATTCACAATTTCTTGTTCAATCTTTTTTCCCAAGATATTGATCTCGATGAACATGGCCGCCTGATTCGCGATGGCGGTGACGATCTCTAAGTCTTTCTGCTGGAATTGAGCTAGGCTCTCACTGTCGAGCCAAAGAACCCCGACGATCTCATCATCATGAAGAAGAGGCGCGACGATTGCAGAGCTGATGCGGTTGAGAATCATGCTCTTGCCCTTGGAGGCTGCAAAATCCATCGCTGCGTCGTGGGTGAGAACTGTCGCTCGCTCGCGAACAACATGACTCATAATGGTTGATGACACAGGTATCGGGTTGTCTGTCCCGTCTCGTCTGAGGCTTGCACCAGGAACAAGGTCATCTGCGTCGTCACGAAGAAAGATGACGCCTCGGTCTGCCCGAACGAAGCGGAATATCGTTTCCAGAATTTTGCCAAGTAATACTTCTAGGTCCCGTTCAAGGGCGATTTCGCGACTCAGCTCGTGAGAGAGTCTTAGCCTTTCGTAATCTTGCTGGAGTTGCCCAGGGTTGGCGGCGGCCTTTTCGTAAGGGACAAAGCCCTTATTGGTCGCATCGATTTGTTTCCCAATCGATGGGGCATTGTCGTTCATATCGACACGGGTCTGCATCCCAATGCGTCGACCACTAGCAACTGGCCGTTGACTACTCGGAACTTGACCCGGAACAACGGGTTGTTGGGTTAGAGGTCGAAAACCACCCTCACTCTCAGCAGAGGCTGCTCCTGGCTGAGGCAGAGCAGCTGTATCAGCCGTGGCAGCAGGAGGCTGCTGAGGGCGTGTTTGGGGTGCCGGGGCGGCCTGAAAACCTTGTGGAGAGTTGTTCCATACAGGAGTTGGGGCGCGTTGGGGAAGCTGCCCGGCTCCTTCGAAGCGAGCGCGAGTTTGTCCCAGAGCAATATCGGCTCCTTCTGCAAGCGCTATTTGTCCTTCAACTCGTGCCCCATTGACGTAAGTGCCGTTGAGACTGCCAAGGTCGCGAAGAATAAACTGGTTATCGACAACTTCGATGATGCAGTGGTTTTTCGACACGATCTTGTCGAGAACTTGAATCGAGTTCTCGGGGTGGCGGCCAAGAGAATTTGTTGTTCTTAATTCAACTGTTCGCTGACCGTCAGGACTAGACAATATGAGTCGCGCCATTGGTGTCGAGGCTACTCATCACTCCGCAATCAAACAAGGGGCGAAGTTTCAATCGGCTCCGATGTTGAGTCACTTCGACTCGCAGGAGTCTGCATATTTCTGATGATTTGAACGAAGGGCCGAAAAACGAAACATTGTAGTCATATTAAAAAAATAGTTTTTTCTTTCAAGTTGATGTTTTGGTTGAGTCGGTCTTGGCCTGCTCTGGAATAGGCGCCTAGCCTTGAGTGTTTTTTAACGACAACGAAAAGTAGGATTTTCGGCATCGAACGACCGAGGGTTTGATCTTTTCCCACACTGGGGCAAGCTTAACAGTAACGCCTGGACAGGCAGTAAAGCCTTATAGATGAGCGACCCCTGGTGTTGCCCAGAGAAAGAAGAATCATGACTGACGTAACTCAAATCTTTCAAGACGTGCCCGTGGACTGGGAAGCCCTGGAAGATGCGTTCGAAAATAACGCCCCTGAGGTGCATAGTTATCTTCACGTAGACACCGGCGAAGTTCTTCGAGTTGTCGATGGTATAGCTGACCCCGAGATGCATTCTCGCATCGCTACAGATCCAAAGTACACCCGGGTGGAGCCCGTTAGTTCACGAGAGCAATACCGTTGGATGGAACGTTTCATCACAATGGTCGATGACGAAGAGGTGCGATCGCGGCTTTCTCATGCGATCGACGGGAAGGGCGCTTTCCGACGTTTCAAAGATGTTCTGATGTCCTTTGCCGATGAACGCGAGCGTTGGTTTGTATTTCGCAGCGAGCGTCTCCGGGTGTTTATGGAAGCCTGGTTAACAACCCATGGTTTAAAGTCGGTTGAGCGAGAGGCTGTTCCCAAAGACGAGGTCGCGTCTCCAGAGCAGCCAAATCCCCCAGAGGCTCCTGTGATTACTCAGGAGCAGTTGGGAGGGCGTCGAGGGCGTGGTGGCGATGTGCTGCGGCGGCAGTTGAGTGATGTTATCGAGACGATGAGTGGTCGAGACCTTGAGAAAGTCCTTGCTTTTGCAGAGTTTTTGAAAGCAAGACGAGCAGCGCGCCATCATTCCCATCGGTCTGATTCTTCCCATATCCCACGGCCTGAGCCGGCAACTGATACCGAGCCTCAGGCAGACCATGATGCCGATGATAAAGACCCGCCATCACAGAGACGTCCTGCTGAAGTGCGGCGCGTCTAGGGCCTCGCATGCGAGGCGCTTTAGAAGTTCGCCAGAGTGAGTTCATTGCTGAGCGTCACGCTGGGCGCAGGGCTGGGCGACAAGTTCTCCGCCACGAGGGGAATCGTTTCGGTAAGCGTTCTCGCTTCGGCTTGATGAGTTTGCGTCTTCTGACCAGTTCCGTCGTGTTCTTCGCCAGTATTCTAGCCCTGGCAGAGAGTAAAAACACTGATTCTGCTGGCGCAGAAGAGAGAGCATCGTCCGCTGCTCGCGAGATCGACCGGGCGGTGGTGCGCTTTAGTGCGCCGGAAGCCGGAGGAGAGGCTTATCCACAATTCATCTTTGAGAGGGAATTAGCTTTTGA
>JAKVCH010000029.1 GCA_022447485.1 Polyangiaceae bacterium
AAGCTAACCGCTCAGGAAGCTAAGCGCTCAGGAAGAAGCGACGCCCAGGCTGCTAGGCAGCCAGAGTCGAAAACGAAAAAAGCCTACTCAAAAGAGTAGGCTTTTTTCGTTGATTGAGAATGTAAAAAGTTTTTCGTCTTCGAACACCAAAGTGCAGCTCTCCCCAGAATCAACTGGAGAATCGGCGCAGGTATGCGAGGATGCCGGGAGACGTTCTCCAAGCTCAATTCAGGTGGAACCACCTTACCGCATCGAGGATACGTCAAACGAGGGGGAAGATATGGGCAAGCAGGACCAATCCAAGGACTTCTTTTCTGAAGTGAGCGAGGGAGCGAGCAGGCCCGAGCAATTAACGTCCGAAAGAGCAGAGGAGCATCAATCTCAATTTGACACCGAGCACGCCGAGAGATCCAGCGCATCAGAGGAAGCATCAAGGCTCCCATCAACAGACTTCAGCCAGCTCTTTCCAGAGACGCCTGCAGAAAAGCAAAAAGAAATAGAACGCGCTCGAACAGCACAAGCCTCGTATAAAAAGACAACGACGCCGACAACCTTGGATCAAGGCGAGAGTGGCACAACCCCCGCACCCATGGTGCGAACCAGAACAGCACCCGCTCCGAAAAAAAAGGGATTGAAGCTCTGGGCGCTTTTTTTCGTTGCAGCGCTGAGTGCCAGCGCATTGATTTATCGAGGTCTAGATTCACCTTCTACCGTAAGTAAAACAGTGAGCCCCGACGCTGAGGGCAATTACCTCAGCCCTAACCAGCGACTCATGCTAGCGCCTGGGCCGGGCTGGAAAAGTGAAAGCATCACCTTTCCCTACGAGGCAACCATCATTCACAACTCTTCGGAAAACTATTGGGTTGCAGCATTTGCCTACCCTCTTTCTGAGTTAATCGAAAAAAACAGCGATGGTGCAGCACGAGCTAGTTTCGCCAAGATTTTGATTAAGAAGATAGAGATCAAGCTCGACCCAGGACAAGATACCTTGACCAGGAGGCATATCGACCTCCTGGTCGGCTCTGGTCGCGCTCGGCTCAACCAGCAGCGCGTTGCTATCTGTCTCTACACTGTGGCTGCAGATGAGGAGCTGCAAGTGATCCTCGCTTGGACAACCCATGCCAACTATTCAGATCATGAGGAAGAATTCAGACGGGAAGTCAACGGCCTCATCCAGCCCTTTGTCGACCATACCTTAGTCTCAGACCTGGAGAACAACTGAGGCCACTTCAGAGAACGGTTCATTGGCTTGCATTTGATTCTGTATCGAGAATCATCGCGGCCACTCGCTCTGCCTGGGCGATGCAATCAGGTATACCAACGCTACGGTAACCAGAACCAAGGAGATGCAAGCCAGGACATTCGGCGAGAGACTTTTCAACGATATCGAGCTTGGCCAGATGCCCTAGCTCGGGCTGAGGTGTGCCTTTTTCATAGCGAAAAACGTGGGTCCAACTCGGCGCTCCTCCTCGACCAAGCCAATGCTGCAATTCACTCTCAGCAATTTCAACGATTTCCTGGTCGGTCTTTGATGAAATATCGACCCTCGCTCCACCCACAAAGCAACGAATTAAAGCTTCGTCCTGGAGCGCTCGCCCATCCCACTTCGACGAAACAAAAGTTGCAGCCAGGATATTTCCCTCGCCTGGAGGAACGATAAAACCACTACCATCCAGATCCCGCGGCAGCTTTTCTCGGGGAAAAGAAAAGTGAACTGTCGCCGTCGGTCGCCCTCGAATCCCGCTCAACGCTAAGGCTGCCTCGGGAAATGAATCACTCAGCAGTCGAGCCGCACTCCATGGTGGAAGGGCCAGCACAACCTGCTGAGCCCGCAGACTGGTCCCATCAACGTCAATCAAAAAAGAGTCTCCCTCTCTCTTGATGCCCTTCACCTTGGTTGAGAGATGGAGTTTCTCCGAGGGGAGTCGATGCACCAATTCATCGACCAATTGTCCGAGGCCCCGACGCAAAGAAAGAAAGGGACTCTCCTGAGCTTTAGGACGGGCGGTCAGCAAATGCCGCAACAGACGGAGCCCTTTTTTTCCACCTGAAAGCGCCGAAAGCAGGCTGCCGTGCTTCTGCTCCATCTCAACAAATTGTGGAAAGCAGGCGTCGACGCTCAACGTCTCCGCATCGCCGGCATAGACGCCACTCAGGAGCGGCGTCGTCAAGACTGTCGCCATCTCAACACCCAAGCGCCGACGGAAAAACTGAGCAATCGACTCTTCGCCTCCAGAGCGCCGAGGGACTAAGGGCTCAAGACAGGCGCGTAGCTTACCGCGCCACGAGAGAAGTGGCGTAGAAAAGAGCGCCCGCGGACGAACCGGGACGCCCAGGGATAACCCTTGGGGGAAAGGAATCAATTGACGATTCTTCCCCACGTACACCCGACGACCACGAGCTGGAGGAGAGATAAGCTGATCGCCTAAGCCTACTTCTCGGCACAAAGCCGCTGCCGCTGGCTTAGTCTTCAGAAAAGCGTCAGGACCGAGGTCAAAAAGAGAGTCACCCTTTTGATAGGTTTGAATATTACCTCCAAAAGAAGAGCCCGCTTCATAGAGTTGGAAAGGGATCGAATGCTCTTGGAGCCGATACGCAACGGAAAGTCCGCTGATTCCTCCGCCAATAATAACAACCGGCTCCGCCATGAAAGCTCTAACCTCGCGCTCCCGTCGAATGAATGAAGTCAACGAGGCGGGTCACCGCATCGGGATTCACGTCGGGGACAATACCGTGACCTAAGTTAAAAATATGTCCAGGTAGGTTTTTACCTTCTTCAATGATCTGACGGCTACGAGACTCCAGTAGCTCCTGAGGTGCAAGTAATAACATCGGATCAAGATTACCCTGGTAGGCGATATCATCGCCTAGCCGAGCCCGTGCCTGCTCGAGAGTGAGGCGAAAGTCGATGCCCATGACGGTACCGCCGGCTTCTTTTTGCAGCTCCAAAAGGGTCGATGTGCCGGTACCGAAATGGATCACAGGCACCCCCGTCTTCTGAATATCTTGAAGAATATGCTGCACATGGGGCATCACGCGCGAGCGATAATCTTGAGGATTCAAGGCGCCGACCCAAGAGTCAAAAAGCTGAATACACTGAGCACCGGCCTCAACTTGGGCACGCAGATAGCGACGCACCACTTCGCTCAACTTGGCCATCAATTTATCCCAGGCCTCAGGCTCGCTGAACATAAACTTTTTCGTGCGGATATACTGGGAAGCCTTGCCGCCTTCGATCAAGTAACTCGCTAAAGTGAAAGGAGCCCCCGCAAAGCCAATCAGCGGCGTCTTGCCGTCTAGTTCGCGGCGAATCATCCGCAAAGCATTCATCACGTACTCAAGACCATCCTCGGCTTCTATGACCCGCAGAGCATCAACGTCAGCAGGCGAACGCACGGGACGATGGACAACCGGTCCTTCGCCTTTTTCGAATGAAAAAGGCGCACCCATCGGCTCAAGGGGCAGAAGTATGTCCGCGAAAAGAATTGCCGCATCCACCTGATGTGCCAATACGGGCTGAAGAGTCACCTCCGTACAGAGCTCCGCATTGTGACAGATATCGAGGAGGCTATGGTTTTTCCGAATCGCTAAGTACTCTGGCATGTAGCGACCAGCTTGACGCATGAACCACACTGGCGTCGTATCAACAGGTTCGCGTCGACAAGCTCGTAGAAATCTGTCCCACATGCGGGGGAACCTACAGCGCTGAAGGTGTTGCAGCAACCGGCACTCGGCATCAGCAAGGCCGAGACGCTATTTCATCGGTCCCCGCGGGACCGATACAACCTATTCGGATGCTTCTTCAACCGGTGCGATCATCATCTCATGCGGAGCGCTTTCTCCACCAGCTGCCTTTTGCTTCATTTCATACTTGGAAGGGCATTTCGCCATGATATGAGTCGCTTCAAAATGCCCATCAGCATCCAGCTCGCCCTCAGCGGTGACCTGAACATCCATCCCCGGCACATCGCGAAAGGTATCGGGGACGATACAGGCGGGGTAGCGAACATCGATTTGCTGCTGGTTCTTCGTCAAACGAAACCGATATTCGCAAGGCTCAGCCCGACGCTTCAGCGTCCCTTTGACCAATTCGCCCTCAAGCTTCAGGGTGCGCCCCTGGAATCGACTGGAATCAGCAAGCAGTTCATCGACTGTCGTTGAGTAAATCGCCTGATCTTGGCTGGAAAATACGATAAAAAGAATACTTCCGCCCATTAATAGAAGAGCGAAGAGGAGGCCAAAGCTCTTCTTTTCGCTGGGCGCTTTCGGCGCATGCTGCGGACCTGAGGGTACTGATGTCCCAGAGACGGATTGTTGCGCCTCCGCTTCAGCGAGAGCATCCTTCAGTTCTTGATCAAGATCTGTCATCTCGGCTGAAGCGTAGGACATGCAACCCCCTCTGGCGAGAAATCAATCCGCATCGTCAGGGAGTGACCGAAATGCTCTGGCATCTATCGATGCTCTCTTTTAGCTTCTCCTCGACCACAGCTATGGCTCATCAGATTGAAGAAAAGGAAAAATCGACTGAACGCGCTGCAGAAAGCCGCGACTTCGACGCTGCAGCACAGAATTTTGAGTGGGGCTTAAAAATTGCAAACACGGAAGATTCACCTCCGCTCTGTCCGGATTGCGGAGAGCCCGGCGCCGTCCGGCTCAAGATTCCTACGGCTGGACCGGCACCAATTGAATGTCTCGGAGACTATTGCAACCGCTGCGCTCAGGAGCTTGAGCACGAGCGATCCAAGTCGTTGGCTCGTCAGCTACTACTCGTGATTCTCCTCGTCTCCTGGAATATTGGATGTGCTAGCGCCTTCCAACTCAATGGCGTCTCTCGCCTCCTCCTGGGCACTCTTGGAAGCGCTACGATCGCTCTATTCCGGATACCGAAGAGCACGATTCGAGCGTTGCTCGAAAATCATCCCCAATGGGGTCTGGTTCTCCGTCGTGCTCCGGTCCGTCTGCTGGAGCAGGGCGAAGCGGTACGCCTTCCGGTCCGACGAGAAAAGTCTCTACTTCTCGGAGTGCTCCTAGCAGCGCTTCTCGGTTTCCTGAGTCAGTTGGGCTTGGAACGAACACTTAACCAGGATCTTCACGTTTATCTTCTCGGTCCCCGAGGAGCGACGCTGATCGTTGATGACCGGAAAGAGCAAACGATCACGGCAACGGGCGCTGAAAACCCTCTCTCAGAGCGAGTCATTCGACTCAGCAAGGGTCATCACCAAATTCAACTCGTTGAAGAAAGTGGAAAAATATTGGTCAATCAAGAGGTCGTTCTACGCCCGAGCAGCGATTACCTTCTCTTTCCCCCTTCCCCTGAATTTTGCGTCTACCTCGAGGAGATTAAATCTGATGCTTCGAAGACCACAGCTCCTGAACGTCGACGATTAAGCGGCGGTCCGATCTATCGTCTGCCCTTGATTGACCGTTGGTTTCGCCCCTTAACAAAGGAAAGTTCCTCTCTGAGCGTTTCCCGCAGCGCACGAGCGCTTCGATTGGGGCCCTGTCTCGAAGAAATAGACTAAATTATGTGGAGGAATCCTCTCTTGGTGTCCCTCAACACATTGTCGGGTGCCGTCTCATGATTATACTGCGGGCGTCGTGACTGAAACCGAAATCAATGAGCCAGCTGATCAGGCAACTGCCAATTCTGCTGAAATACCCACCGATGTTGCCTCTCCAACCGCTGACGATACTCAGCCTGTCGAGGAAAGTTCGAACAGCAAAGAAGACGAGCTGCTCCAAAGCAAGGAAAAGCTACTGCGATTAGCCGCCGACTTTGACAACTTCAGAAAACGAGCCAGGCGTGACGTTGATGAGTCAGCCAAAAAAGGCCGCGATGGTCTGTTAAAGGAGCTGCTACCGGTGTTTGATAACCTGGAGCGAGCAGCGGCTCACGCGGAAAGTAGCCAATCGAAGAACCCCGAAGGCGACTGGAAGGGCTTAGCTGATGGTATTCAGCTTGTGATTCGTCAATTCAAAGACACTCTCGGTCGAGTAGGAATTGAGCGGGTCGAGGCCGTAGGCCAGCCCTTCGACCCAAGCGTCCACGAAGCGATTCAGCACATGGAGACGACGGAGTATCCTGCAGGGTCCGTGGCAGCCGAGGTGCAGGCTGGCTACCGCGATGGAGATCGCCTCGTGCGGGCAGCGCTGGTCGTCGTGGCCAAAGCGCCTGCAGAAGGAACGAGCGAGGGCGACGCGTAATCAGCTCGCCCGAGGACTGGGGGCGCCATGAGCCCTCTGCAATCAAGCCAGCGTCTGAAATTTGGGGTAATCAGTAAAGCATCATGAGTAAAATCATCGGGATCGATCTAGGCACTACGAATTCGTGTGCCTGTGTTCTTGAGGGAACAGCGGCAGACGGAAAGCTTGAGATTGCTGTTATCCCCAACGCGGAAGGCGCACGAACGACTCCCAGCGTAATTGCGTTTACAGAATCAGGAGATCGCCTCGTGGGGCAGGTCGCCAAGCGACAAGCAACCACCAATCCCACCCAAACGGTGACAGCCGTCAAAAGGCTGATGGGACGCAAGTTTGAAGAGGAAGAAGTAGCTACCCACCAAGGCATATCTGCCTACAACATCGTCGCTTCAGACTCTGGTGACGCCTGGGTCGAGGTTGCTGGTGAACAGAAATCACCTCCTGAGCTCGCGAGCATGATAGTGGCAACGATGAAGAAAATCTCCGAGGATTACCTGGGGGAGGAGATTCAAGAAGCCATCATCACCGTGCCAGCTTACTTCGATGATGCCCAAAGGCAGGCAACAAAAGACGCCGGCAAAATCGCCGGCCTTGACGTCAAACGCATCATCAACGAGCCCACGGCTGCTGCACTTGCTTACGGTCTCGACAACAGCGACGCGGGGTGTGTCGCTGTCTACGATCTAGGAGGCGGAACCTTCGATATTTCTGTTCTCGATATTGCGGGCGGCGTGTTTAGCGTGAAGGCAACGGGCGGCGACACCCACCTTGGTGGAGAGGATTTTGATCGACTCCTGATCGATCTCCTTGCGGGGGAGTTCAAGGAAGCCCACGACATCGACTTAAGAACAGACAGTCAGTCTCTACAACGCCTCCGTGAAGCCGCCGAGCGAGCCAAACATGAGCTTTCGTCTTCCTTGGAAACCGAGATAAATATTCCCTTCATCACCAGTGGTAACGCAGGGCCTCTTCACCTGGAGCGAACACTCAAGAGGAGCGAACTAGAGATCCTCTGTCGCCCCTTGATCCAAAGAACGATCGAGGCGTGTAAAAGCACTCTGAATGATGCAAAAACCGAAATCGGCGATATCGATGAAATTGTTTTGGTCGGCGGAATGACGCGCATGCCTGCCATTCAAAAGGCAGTCGCAGACTTCTTTGGAAAACAGCCAGCAAAGTCAGTCAATCCAGACGAGGTCGTCGCCTATGGCGCAGCGTTACAAGGAGGAGCCCTCCAAGGAGCCATCGACGAAGTATTGCTGCTTGACGTTTCTCCACTCTCCATCGGCGTGGAAACAGGCGGTGGGGTGTTCACCCGCTTGATTCCGAGGAATACGACCATTCCCACGGAACGGAGCGAAATCTTTACAACAAGCATGGATAACCAGAATTTCGTTCCGATTCATGTATTGCAGGGAGAACGCGAAATGGCCCAAGACAACCGTAGCTTGGCTGAATTCGAACTCACTGGTATCCCTCCCGCCCCGAGAGGTGTCCCCAAAATCGAAGTACTCTTCACCGTCGATGCAGAAGGGCTTCTTTCAGTGCGGGCCGTTGACCTAGGAACAGGTCATTCGCAGGATGTGAGCATCAAGCCGTCGAGTGGCCTGAGTCAGGACGAAGTGGATACCCTCGTCGATCAAGGCGAGCAGTTCAAAATGGCTGATGTTCTGCGTCGCGACTTAGCAGAACTCAAAAATCAGGCCGAAACTTTGTTGTATACAACCGAGCAAGCTGTTGAGGCCTACGCGGACCTCGTTCCTCAGGGAAGCCTGGAGGTCGTTCAAGAAGATATCGATAGCCTGCGATCTATTCTGGCCAGCGGCTCCGACCTGGAAACTCTGCGCGCCGCTTATGCTCAACTAGAAAATACCTCCCATGAGCTAGCAGAGTCCATCTACGGGGACCCCGTCGCTGAAACCGCGCAAGAATGAGGATAGACACTCAGCTCAGGCGCTTTCTTCATTCCAGCACGACCGTAAAGAGCGTCCCGCAGGCATTGATACATTCGCTCTGGACAAAATAAAAAGGCCGAATTTACATTCGGCCTTTCGCATTTCATCAAAGAAGCAGTGCTGGACCCTGTGGTCACTCCACGCACTTCTACTTGTTTCTTCAGGACACCTCGGCGCGGCGCGCGATACGACTCAAGCGTACTTTCGCGATGCCGGGCCCATTGGTACCCTCGGTGTATACAGAGACAACGGTAGTGTTTTCTGGAAAGGTCGTATCGACCCGTACGATCTTGCCCACACGACCGTCGTCTAATTCTACGGACGAACGTGCGTCCTGTAGACTCTTCAGATGGCGTAATGTCAGCATAGGTAAAGGATACACGCTTTTCGTCGAGAAGCTCAATTTTCCGACGCCAATTACAATAAAGTCACAATTTAGCGAGCTGTTTTCAAATTTGTCACGGAGTTTTGGGTTCCAGGAGGTCAAGTTGCTCTGAAACAATCAATCATTCCCCAAAATTGGGCCGAAATTCCTGTCTGTTTTATGAATCGGTCATGACCTGTCGCGCTGCTGCTTCATCGAGCTACTCCTTCTCACCTTCGCTACGTAGCCTGCTCGCCGTCAGCAGTTTCGTGCTGATTGGGGCAAGTACCGGCTGCCAACTCAGACACTGGGCCCCGGTGGAGGCCAAAGAACTACCTCCGGCGCCGGGGGCCAAGGTCTTGCACTCGAGTCGCGTCATCATTGCGATTGCACCATCGACAGCTTCCACCCAATGCATCAGCTACGAACGATATAGAAACCTCTGTTTCAGCGGAATCCGAGAGAGTCTCCGCCAAGGTATCCAGAGCGGCCTTTGGCCCGCTTTTCCCGAAGTTGTTTTGGGCGACTTCGATGATGCTGGCCCCAGTGACTACGTCTTACAGGTCGACTTATCCTTGGACGCTTTGCCGCCGGATGACGCAGGGCCTGGATGGTCCGCTGGCGCGCGGGGGCGCTATCGCGTGATGCGAGAAGGTCAGTTACTTCTCGAAGAGTCCTTTGCAAGTCGCTCGCGCGCCGAATTTGCCTATGGTGCTCCACTCAAAACAGGCGCCACAGAAGTCGTCGACGCTGCGATTGTCAGAATCACCGATAGCGTATCGCGACTAGAAGAAACGCGGCCTCTCGAAGGTCCAGCTCTCCCACAAGTGGCGACTCGACGCCTGGATATAGCGAAACGATAAGCTCGCGCCTCTGGCGTCGGAAGAGCGAAAGGAGGAGCTTTCGACTCTACGCGTCTGCAACGAGGTTTTTTTCGATTGCCTCCAAGTGAGCATTCACCTGAGGGTCGTCGCCTCGTAGGCGTTCCACTTTGCGCACCGCGCTCATCACCGTTGTGTGGTCGCGATTGCCAAAGGCTCGACCGAGTTCAGGAAAGCTAGACTTGAGTCGCTGACGACAAAGGTACATCGCCACCTGACGCGCAAAGGCGACGCTCTTATGGCGGTCCTTGCTCAAAAGCTCAGCATTCGTGACTCGAAAGTGGGTGCAGACCGCTTTCTGAATATCGGCCACGCAGACGAGCTTCTCAGTCTGCGGAGTCACGAGCGCCATTTCTGTCGATGTCCACTCTTCGCTGATGGGGCGACCAGTCAAGGAGGCCTTCGCCGCCAAGCGAATCAAAGAGCCCTCCAGCTCACGCACGTTGCTTTGAATCTTTTGAGCGAGCAGCACAGCAACACTATCTGGCAAATCAATCTGCTCAATCTGTGCCTTCTTTTTGAGAATAGCGACCCTCGTTTCTAAGCGAGGTGCCTGGACATCGGCCACCAGCCCCGACGTGAAGCGCGACACCAAGCGCTCTGGCATCCTATTTAACTGCTGCGGGTACTTATCGCTGGTAAGAATAATCGGCACGCCGCGATCGTGAAGAGCGTTAAATGTATGAAAGAACTCTTCCTGGGTCTGCTCGCGCCCAGCCAAGAACTGAACGTCATCCAGTAGAAGCAAGTCGCATTCTGTACGATAGCGAGCGCGGAACTCATCCATCCGGCGATTTTGCAATGCCTCAATAAACTCATTCGTAAAATGCTCGGCAGAAACATAAATCACTCGCGCGTAGGGATTATCCGCCAGAACTTTATGAGCAATCGCATGCATGAGGTGAGTTTTGCCCAAACCCGTTCCACCGGCGATGAACAATGGGTTGTAGTGGGGACCACCTCCGCCGGCGGATGAATAGGATGCCGCATAAGCCAGCTCATTCGAATGCCCAACAATGAAGTTTTCGAATGTCGACTTCGCATTGAGCTGACCAATCACACAAGGAACACGGCCCGGTATCTGCTCCACGGCTCTCAAGGAGCTTGGTGTCTCTTGACGCTTTAGCTCACGCGGCACCGCTGTTGTCCCGCCCGTAAAATTGCCCACGGGTTGAGAGTTAGGATTGCGCTGGGAGACAGGACTGCGCTGCGAACTAGGACTGCGCTGGGAAACAGTCGAGTACCCTATCCCATGCTCACCAAAACGCTCTGCCCGCTGGCCGTGCCCCGCACTTTGACTCGGAGGCACTTCCGAACTGAACAGACGACCGGCCTCAGGCAGGAGCTCTGTCTGAGGCACAAGCGCACTCCCAGAAAACACTTCAGTCGAAAGTTCGCTCAAGTCATCGCTACTCCAAGAGCGAGCCTGAGGCTCAATATTCACTTGACCCGCGCTGGCATGGTTCGATTGTGCCACCGCACCCGCAGAGGCTGCTCGAGCGCTTGATTCATCACCTTCCTGACGTGGCTGCACGCTGGAATGGGGCGGCTGCGAATGCCGTCGCGGTGGCTGGCAAACTGGACAATGCAGGTCTCGGTCGATCGTCCATTCCACCTTCAGCTTCTGATTCAAACTTTGCTCTAAATGACCAAGCAAACTAGGCAAAAAGTGGTCTCTCACCCAGTCCCGCACGAATTCATCCCGGGCCGTCAAGAACACAACGCTCCCTTTCACGCCATCAAATTGAATCGATGCAAACCATTGTTCAAAGGTCGCTGGAGAGCGACTACGTGTATGCTGAAGAGCATCAGTCCAAGGAGTAGACTCAATTGATGAAGAAGTTGTCGGCATTTCGTCGAATCAGAGGGAGCAGGAAGAGTCGAGGACAGCGGAAAAATAGAAAACCAAGATCGCAAAGAGACGCGTCACCATAAAAGGAGACGCACTCTGTCGCGTCACAAGTTATCCCCAGACTGTGGATAACTTGCGGAAAGAAACGGGAATCAAATTCTTCAATAAAAACAACGTCTTCAGAATTTGCCTCGCAAAAAGTCGCTCCAGGACCGGACTCTCCACAACTTTCCCAGACCCTTTGCCAAAGTTCATTTCGAAGCCGAAATAAAACTCTGAAGCCGAGCGAGAAAACAAAGGAGACGGAGACCGAAAGACGATAGACACGTAGAGAGAAGACGAGGTGCGAGAACTGCTAGTCCCACCGGTTGGTGGAAGACGCCGAACTCGACGAATTGAGATTTGATAATTTTGACCAGCCAGTCCTTCAGAGAAGATGCAGGCTTTGGTGACCCGAAGCAGAGAGGAACTCTCCACATCGGGAAATAAGAAGTACTCCTCAGAAAAATGATCTTCAACCCTCGACATTTCTTAGAGTGTCGTTCCACCCTGGTTTTCTGCTGAAAAAAAATTCTATTTTTTCGCGCTCACTCACTTTCAGCAGGATTGGTCAGAAGTCGACTGGACTTAGTTCGAGTTGGTCATCTCGAATCAGCTTGAAAGTTCTTCTTCCACAGAACGCTCGCCATCATTGTGCCTTTTCTATCGGGGCAAGGCCCTGTCAACCTCTGCGCTGAATTAATTCAGAAAAGTCAGCGCCCAACAGGCGAGAGAGAGCGAAAGCCACGCAATCGCGACTCCCGAGGAAGCTGCCCGGAAAAGAAGCCGAAAGATTGCCCGGGAAGTTGGCCAAGAGTGATCTTCTTCGATAGGCAAGAGCTGATCATGGTGGACTTTTTCTCCCCTCCCCGGGGCACCTTTCTTAGCCCGAGACCCCCCAGACCTTTTGCTCTCGCCAGCAAGTGGGCACGTGGTGCCATTGCCCTCAGCTTCTCCCTCGCGACTGCACTTTATGCAACCTCAAGTCGCGCCGACGCAAGCTCCCTGCCTCCGGAGGTTGGCTACAACTATGGCGAGATGGAGACGCCCCGCATCACAGCTCTCGGTGGTGCTCTGCGCGCGACAAGCCATTCGACGAGTGCGCTCTATCTCAACCCTGCCAACATGGCCCGGGGGGATCTCTACCGTATCGAAGCGGCCGCCCAAATTTATCCCGAAGCTCGACGTCAAAGTTATGGCGCAGCTGTCGTCGACTCAGTCATTTCTAGTTGGCAGATTTCAGGCGGTTTTGCCGCAAACTGGAGTCTGCAGGATCCGAAAGGGGTGAATCGCCGCTGGGCTGATATTCGCTTTGGCCTCGCGATTGGGCTCGGCGACCATATTTACCTCGGCATGGCGGGCAAAAGTCTAGCCCTCAAACAAGACGGCACCACCCCCTTGGGAGCCAGTGAATTTGACCCAATCGACGGCGGTCTTTTCGAAAAGAATATTGTCAGCACCGTCACCTTTGATGCAGGCCTCACCGTCGTCCCCGTCCCACAATTTGCCATTGCCGTGACTGGTCACAATCTCACAAACAGAAAATATAGCTACCTCCCGATGACGGGCGGGCTGGGCATAGGATTCTCTGATAAAGACTTTAGTCTTTCGGCAGATGCCGTCATTGAAAAGCGGACCTTCGAAGAAACGACCTTCCGCTTTATGGGCGGTGGTGAATACCTCGCAGCAAACGTCTTAGCCATTCGCGCCGGCTACCGATACGATGATGGGCTCTTGACTCACGCTATCTCAGGCGGCCTGGGTTATGTCGCGCAAGAGTTTTCAGTGGATGCTTCTGTTCGCCATGGTGTGAGTGGACAACGCTACACCGCAATTGTTTTTGGCTTTACTCTTCATATTGAAGCCATGGGCGTCGGCCGCTAGGAGCCAAGCGCTCAATCAAGAAGCGCCTGAAGACGTTTGATCATCACCTGATAGCCTGCCTCCCAGCTGTTGAGGACTCCTTCGATATCCCGCTCTTCTTGTACAAGCGACAAGCGAGAGAATGACCCGAGTTCGGGCTCTTCGAGGAGAGCCTTGAGTAGAGCGGCGCCCCGGGGATTCAACAACCAATCTTCATCGAATTCCTCCACAAAGGAATTCAATTGGGACTGGGCCAAAAGATAGGCAGAAAAACGCTGAAGAGCCCCTAGCTCTACCCTCGAGCGACTCAAGGATGTCGAAGGCGCCATGTCTTGCCCCCAATGCAAGTGATTCACTCGCCCTAATTCTGACACTAAGTTCTCCCCGCTCTCAAGCAAGAAACAACGCGGGAGCAAATGCGCCGCCCGGCGACGAAAATGGGCCAGTTGAGCCAAGGCCAGGGCTCTTAAATGCGGATGCAGACGTCTTTCACCAACTCTCAAGACGCTCAAAGAAGCGCCCCGACTGCTGAGCCAGCCGGAAAAAAGATAACCCACACCCATCTGGGCCTCATCCCAGGGGTTGAAGCGCAGCACAAAGGGCAGCCCACGAGCCCGGGACGAAAAGGAGAGCTGCTCACCCAATTGCCGACCCGCCAGAAGAAAACTGGCAGGTACCCGTCGCTCGGGCAGGGCTACAGTGAACCTCGTACCAGCTCCCCAAAAATGAGGGGCTGGAAAAAGCTCCATCAGGCGCTCTTGGATGAGGCGCGCTGGCCAACCATCACTCGCCTCTGCTGCGGTCTCGGCCCAACTTCTCGCTGCCGGATCGGCACCGTAGAGCTCATCAACAATGACTTCAGTCTCTTTCAGCACCTTCTGGGCAAATTCCGTAAAGGCTTTTTCTTCCGGGCGAAGCCAGGGCGACTGCTCCTCGTCCAATCGCAAGCTAATCTCGCGCCGTCGCTGCCATTGAGCTAAGCGCAACTCGCTGAGGCTCCCCTCGGCGCCCTCCCAAGCTCGAAACGCCAACTGTCTGAGTTGCGGGTTCGGGGAAAAGCGTTGGGATAAAATTTGATCCATGGAGAGCTTCTCCGGGAGGGGAGCACTCGTATTCACAGGAATTCGATGGAGCAATCGACGCTCCTGCACCAACGCCGGAATCATCAGACGCGACTCTAATAAAAAACGAGTCCATTCTCGCAGGGCAAGAGCAAAAGGGTCCTCGGGCGCCATCTGGCTCAGCAGCTCGAGGTCCTGTTGACCCGGAAAAGACGAAGAAAAAATATTTTTGGCTTCTTGGGCTGAGCTCAACGAGGCGCTTAAGGACCTAGAAAATGCCTCAACACGCCGGCTAAACTCAAAAGGGTCAACGCTAAAAGTCATGAATCTATCGGAGGAAATCGCTTCTTGACGCATTACTCTTGATCGTGAGCGCGACAAAGCTACCAGGTGAACTTATGTCGGATCTCAACGAACCTCAAAAGGTAGCAGCTACTCACGTCCACGGGCCGCTCCTGATTTTTGCTGGAGCCGGCAGTGGGAAGACTCGCACCCTGACCTACCGCATTGGCAATCTAATTGCGAATCACGGCGTCGCTCCCTACAGAATTTTAGCCGTGACCTTTACGAATAAGGCGGCTTCCGAGATGCGCGAACGCGTGGCTCAATTAGTCGGTGAGACGATTGGGCGCGACCTCTGGATCGGGACATTTCACGGCACCGCCGCCAAGTTCTTACGTCGTTATCCCGAAGCGGCCGGGCTATCGAAAAACTTCGTGATCTACGATGACTCTGATCAAAAAGCGGTGCTGGCTCGGATCATCAAAGAAAGGGGACTCGACGATAAGCGCTATGCGCCCAAAACAGTGCTTGCCATGATCAGCGCAGCAAAGCGGGAGGGCGACGATCCCGCAGAAGTCGATCTAGCCGATGGCTACGATAAAAACCTGGTTGAACTGGGTCGAGAATATCAAGCGGCTCTCGCACGCAGTAATGCCGTCGACTTCGATGACTTGCTGCTCAAGATTCTCAAAATTGTCGAAAATGAAGACTCCGATGCCGGCTTTGAGCTCCGCCGAAAGTTCGACCACGTGATGGTGGATGAATTTCAAGACACCAATATGGTGCAGTATCGCATCGTGCGGGCACTCACCGCCGCGAGTCGTAATCTCTGTGTTGTCGGCGATGATGATCAAAGCATTTACCGCTGGCGTGGCGCGGATGTCCGCATCATTCGCGGTTTCCGTAAGGACTTCCCAGAAACTCTGGTAGTCAAGCTCGAGCAGAATTATCGCTCCAC
>JAKVCH010000290.1 GCA_022447485.1 Polyangiaceae bacterium
GTAGTCAATCCCTGAGAGAAACCAGGAGAGCCATTGTCGTTTTTTAGCAGCGCAGGGCCAATTACTGTTTTACTCTATGATTTCGCAGTAGTGCGTAGTCAATGTCGCGCTTTTGCTCCTTCCGTGAAGAATCTCTCCAGGATGCTTCGGAAGAGTAGCCAGTGCCTACTTTTATTGGCTATCCGTCACCTACAGACGGGTTTCACCTCAGATTTTTGGGGCTCCGTCATGGAAAGCTTCGATCATGTCAAATTCTGCTCAACCCCTTCATCCCATTAACGAGTCAGCCGCAGGTATCAGCGGAATGAGTATTTACGTTCCAAAGCCTCGAGTGAATCTCGAGGATTGGTGTGAATGGACCGGCAATCCCTGGGCAAAGGTGCAAAAAGTGGTCGGTCGTAGTTTTCGCGTTCCGGCGGAGCACGAGAATGTCTACACAATGGCTGCAAATGCAGTGCTGCGTCTGATACTTCAATACGGCATTGATGCCGAGCAGGTTGGCTTTTTAGGACTAGGCACTGAATCGAGCACCGATAACGCTGCCGGTGCCGTCATTGTTCGTGGCATGGTTGATCGAGCTCTCGAGCAATTGGGGCGTCAGCGTCTTTCTCGCAATATCGAGGTGCCGGAGTTTAAACACGCCTGCTTAGGAGGCGTGTACGCTCTGAAGAGTGCCTTGCGATATGTTTCATGCGATGGCGAAGAAAAGTACGCGATCGTTGTGTCTGCTGATGTTGCTGAATACGAGCGGGGCAGTTCTGGTGAGCAGACCCAGGGTGCCGGTGCCGTCGCAATGCTCGTAGAACGACGTCCGAAAATGTTGGCCATCGATTTGGGCCGCTCGGGTAGTGCCTCGGACTATCGAGGGCCTGATTTTAGAAAGCCATTTGCCCGCCATTTTTCCGAAGAATATGCGTCTCGCACGAAGCGTCTGAGCGACTTTCCGATCTTCAGTGGACGCTATTCCACCTACGCCTATCTCGACGAGACAGCTCAGGCTGTCGAAGCGATGCTGAAACGAATCAACGTGAGCCCTGGAACTTACTACAATAGCGTACAGGCGCTTTTCTTTCACCGCCCTTACCATCATATGCCGGTGACTTCGATGTCTTTCTTGTATGTGCGCGGTTTGGCTCGCAGTGACCATCATCGTGAGGAGTTAGAGAAGCTGTGTGCCGCAGCCGAAGTGAACGTTGAAGACGTTGTCGCCGAGGCCGAATCTCATCCAGATCTTTACGCTGGTGTCTTGGATGGAAGCGTAGAGGTTGACCCTTATCCAGCGACCGGTGCCGCAGCTGGTGCCTTGCGCCGCAGCCCGGAGTTTCGCGAATTGTTGACCCAGAAGATGGCATTGGGTGGTTCTCGAGTACAAGATCTCGGCAACCTCTACAGCGCGGCGCTTCCTGCTTGGATTGCTGCTGGCCTGGAAGAAGCCGCTTCTTCAGGCAAGCAGTTGGAAGGCGCATCAATGGTGATGGTAGGTTATGGTTCAGGCGATGCGGCTGAGGCGATTCCTATGACCGCTGTCCCGGGCTGGGAAGAGGCTGCTAAAAAGATAGCTTTCCAAGACTCGCTGCAGAAGTCTGTTGATCTTACTCGTGAGCAATACGAGGCGCTTCATGATGGAACTGTTGAGAAAGAAGACAGTTTTGAACCGGCCGATGAGTTTGCCATCTTGAGAGTTGGTGAACGCTACGAGGCAAACTTCCAGGATCTGGGCGTCGAGTACTACGGTTTCGTCCAAGAGAAGGCTAATTAATTGCTGGCGCTGGTGGTCGCCTCCCCGTTGCCATCGGCCCTGATTATCTCAATCTCCCGCATCAATCGAGCCTGATTTGCCCTTGGACGGTCTCCTCGGGTTTGCTAAGTCGTCTTCATGAGTGGTCATTCCAAATGGGCGACAATTAAACGCAAGAAGGGTGCAAATGATGCGGCCCGGGGCAAGGTTTTTACCAAGCTCGGAAAAGAGGTTGCGACTGCTGCGCGCTTAGGTGGTGGCGACCCTGACCATAATCCCCGTTTGCGAAAAGCGATTGCTGATGCCCGCGCTCAACAGATGCCGGCAGATAATGTGAAGAGAGCAATACAGCGTGGCACTGGAGAGCTCGACGGCGCCAACTACGAGGAAGTCCTCTACGAAGGAACTGGGCCGGGCGGCACCCTCTTTATGGTCGAAGGAATGACAGATAACCGTAATCGCACGGCGCCCGAGTTGAGAAAGATCTTTGATAAAAACGGGGGAGCTTTTGGTTCTTCAGGCACCGCTGGCTGGGCGTTTCAACGTTGCGGCACGATTGTGCTCGATAAGGAGAAAGTCTCCGAAGAGCAGCTGATGGAGGCGGCGCTTGAGGCTGGAGCAGAAGACTACCGCGATGAAGGCGATACCTGGTTGGTGGTCACCCCACCCGCTGAGCTATTTCAAGTCTTGGCGGGTTTAGAAGACGCAGGGCTCGATGTCGCAGAGAGCCAATTGAGCTATTTACCGACCAATAAAAAAGAGGTGTCAGGCAAAGATGCGGAAAAGTGTTTGTCTTTGCTGGAATCCCTCGATGATCACGACGATGTGCAGGGCGCGTTCGCCGATTTCGATATCTCCGATGAAGAATTAGCACGAATCTCTGGCGAATAGCCCTTCCTCTGCGAACGGGCGAAGCTGAGTATTCATCTCGTTCGTTCTCGGCGTCTTGTTAGAGGCCAGGAAGTCGGAATTGCGCGATGGAGAAGTAGGCAAAGACGAGGTGAGCGATCAAGCCTGGTAGAAGCCTCTGAGTGGTTTGTCGCGTAAAGCCCAGCACCAGGGCGCAAAGCAGAACACCAAGAAAAAGTAAGGGGTTCGGACCAACACCTGGTACCCGCATCGTGAAGATCGTACCGAGGAATGTTCCAGCATCAAGAAGGGAACAAATGATCCATCCAGAGCGCTGGCCCAGGCTGGTCGATAGTGACTCTTGAAGGCTGCCCCGAAAGCATAATTCTTGCGAAAAGATAATGAAGAGAAAGGCCGAGAGGATTCCGGGGGAGCTCTGTAGAAGATCCGAAGGGCCCAATTGAATATAAATTGCCCCGAGCCACATTTGTCGAGCGGTTTCTGGGCCGGCGAGAAGTAAGCGACCAGCCCATGATCCGCAGAGGAGAAGGACGCCAATGACGACTCCTAGAGTTAAGTCGCCGGCGCGTGGATGCAGCAAACTCTTCAGGCGCCCGGGGGGAAAGAGAAAAATAGCGAGGGCAGCAGGGCGCAGGCAGCACCAATTGTCAGGATAACCCAAAAGCTCACCCGTTGAGCGTTATCATGACGAAAGGCCCAGGTGTTGGCCATGAAAAAGCTGAGGGGACACCAGACAATGAATAGCTTTTGGGGAAGAGAGAGAGGCTGACTCTGCTGCGTCTTGCTGTGCATTGACAGCTGGCTCATGGATTCATCAGTCATGGGAAGATGGAAGTCTTTCAGAGATATCTTTCGCCCACCGGGACACCAACTGAGACGCGAGGGCGGCTTTCTTCATTTCGGGATAATGGATGCAGTCGCTGGGGGAGACGAGGCAAACAGTGGCATCTGAACGTCCAAGGCTGTCCGCGGAATTATTTGCCACGACATAATCGACTCTCTTGTTGATCAACTTCTTGCGTGCGGCCTGGATTAATTCGTCGCCAGTGCTGGTTTCCAAGGCAAAGGCTACAAGCAGCGGCTGCTGGCCTTGTCGCTCTTTTCCGATATTGGCGATAATATCTGGATTGGCTTCGAGATGAATTTCCGGTGGTTTTTCGCCTTTTTTGAGCTTTGCCCCACTAACTTGGCTTGGTCGATAATCAGCGACGGCCGCTGCCATCACCAATAGGTCAGCCTTGTCGCGTTCTGCACCAAGAACTTCTTCGAGTTTTTCTTGAAGCTCTCGTGCTGATTCGATTGTGATTCTCTGGACGCCAAGTGGAGGCGCGAGCGCAACGGGCCCTGAAATTAAGGTAACGCGGGCACCTGCTGCGCTTGCGGCAGCCGCGATAGCGTAGCCCATCTTACCTGAAGATAGATTGGTCAGGGCGCGGACCGGATCTAAAGCCTCTCGGGTTGGGCCAGCGGTGACGATAATATGGCGTCCAAGCAGTTCGCTGCCAGCGTGGGTATTTTCAACCAGATGTTCAATAATTTGGGACGGTTCAACGAGGCGCCCCAGGCCTTCGTCTCCGGAAGCAACTTCGCCATGAGCGGGTCCGATCAGCTTGATACCTCGTCGATTTAACTTTTCGATATTCTCTTGGGTCGCCTCTGCTTTCCACATCGAGGGATGCATCGCTGGAGCAATCCAAATAGGCACTTCTGCACAGAGGATTGTTGCACTCAATAACTCGTTGCAATGGCCATTGGCCAAGCGTGCGATCAGGTCGGCAGTGGAGGGTGCGACAACGATGAGATCTGCCCATTGGGCCAGGCTTACGTGCAGCTCGTGAGGACCAGACCAAAGATCTTGATAAACCTCAAAACCGAGCCCTTCGAAAGTTGCGCGACCGATAAATTTCTCGGCAGAGCTCGTTAAGATCACTCTGACGCAGGCTCCACAGCGCTCTAATTCTCGAGCAAGGATTGCCGCTTTGAAGGCGGCAATGCTTCCACTGATCCCTAGAATGATATTTTTTCCTGTGAGGGTGGAAGCCCAAGATTCGCTCATGGGCTTCTCTACCATGGCGCTCGGCGCTTGCCGAGGCACCCGCGGCCCAGCTTAGGCGTGGATGCTGCAGCGGCTGGCGCGACTCTGCTTCGAACGAGTCAATTCTGCTGAAGGGCGTGCTGCTCTTTGCACGACTTAGATTTCGAGAAGGCTACTCACGACGT